>CAZGED010000113.1:0-6042 GCA_964525085.1 uncultured Senimuribacter sp. | reverse complement strand
GTTGCCGGTGATGGAAACGCCCACGTTTTCATGATGCATGATGGCGACGCCTTCCCTCACGTCGAACGCGCCGTAACACCTTACCTTGGCCCGGTCTCCCTTGGAATACGGAGTCTCGCTGACGATCTTCAGCTCGCCCGTATAAAAGTCAAATTCCGTCTTCACATAGGTGAAACCGTTGATGCGGGAAATGATCAGTGCGGCGTCCTTACCCAGGCCGTTTAAGATCACACGCAGCGGCTTCCGGCGCACTTTGTTGGCGGAGTTGGCGATACCGATAGCGCCCTCCGCGGCGGCAAAGGACTCGTGTCCGGCCAAAAAAGCGAAGCACTCCGTCTCTTCGCTGAGCAGCATGGACGCCAGATTGCCGTGGCCGATGCCTACCTTTCTGTCGTCCGCCACAGAGCCGGGAATGCAGAACGCCTGCAGACCCTCGCCGATGGCCCTGGCCGCTTCTACCGCTGTCACAGCGTCCTTTTTGATGGCGATGGCCGCGCCCAGCACGTAGGCCCAGCATACGTCCTCAAAGCAGATCGGCTGAATGCCCTTTGCGATCTCGTACGGATCAAAGCCTTTGTCCTGGCACATCTTCCGCGCCGACTCCAGGCTTTCGATGCCGTATTCCTTCATAACCGCCTCGATACCGGCGATCCTTCTGTCGTAGTTTTCAAATAATTCCATCCTGACACCTCCTACTCTTTCCGCGGATCGATCTTCTTGACAGCTTCGCCGAACCTGCCGTACTCACCGCTGGCCTTCTCAATGGCTTCCATAGGATCCACACCGTCTTTGATGAAATCCATCATTTTGCCCAGGTTTACATATTTATATCCGATGATGTTGTTGTCCTCATCCAGACCTTCCTCCAGAATATATCCTTCTGCCAGTTCCAGATATCTCGGTCCCTTGGTCGCGGTGGAATAGATGGTGCCCACCTGGCTCCTGGTTCCTTTTCCCAGATCCTCCAGGCCGGCACCGACGGCAAGTCCGTCCTCAGAAAAGGCCGACTGGCTTCTGCCGTATACGATCTGTAGGAACAGTTCTCTCATCGCCGTATTGATTGCATCACAGACCAGGTCCGTGTTCAGCGCCTCCAAAATCGTCTTTCCCACCAGGATCTCTCCCGCCATGGCCGCGGAATGGGTCATGCCGGAGCAGCCGATGGTCTCGATCAGCGCCTCCTGAATGATCCCCTCCTTGACATTGAGGGTTAGCTTACAGGCTCCTTGCTGCGGTGCGCACCAGCCTACGCCGTGGGTCAGACCGGAAATATCCCCGATCTCTTTTGCCTGCACCCATCTTCCCTCTTCCGGAATCGGCGAAGGGCCATGGTTCGCATCTCTGTTGACGATGCACATGTTCTCCACTTCTCTCGTGTATATCATCATCTTCTACCTCCATTCAGTATCCTGCTTCCGACCGACGTCCGCCTCCCATGAGCCCCGTCGATCGAAGTCAATCCTAGTATATCACCCGCGCCCCATTTATTCAACAGGTTTTCGATGCCAGCGCCGCCAGGTGCATCCAAAAAAACGAAAAACCGCGCCACAGACGGGACGCAGTCTTTCGTCGTACTTTATCGCATCAATCGTCGTTTTTTTCTTTTTTCGACCAAAGGGTGTCTGCCGCAGGTTTCCAAACGTCGGCGTAGTTCCGGCATTTGCCGCACAGCGACTCTACCGCCTCCGGCGACTGCAGATCCGTAGATTTGGCGCCGGTCTCCTTCACCATCTGTGTCAGAGCATCCGGATTTTCCAGCATCGGACACGGCCGCAGGAGATTGTCGTTAAACGGCTGGTTGTTGTGGTACGCCATAAAGAGCGGCGAATGCAGGATCTCCAGCAGGCTGTTCTCTCTGATGTTGGCGTTGGAATAGTGGATGAAGACACACGGTTCCGCATCCCCGTTGGCGTTGATGTGGAAGTAATTTCTTCCGCCTGCGATGCAGCCGCCCACGTACTCTCCGTCATTCTGGAAGTCAAAGCAGAACAGGCCCTGCCCGCTTTCCATATTCCGGATCTCTCTGATCCTGTGATACATGTATTTCCGCTGTTCCACCGTCGGCAGCAGGTCGACAGAAGCATCGCAGCCCACCGGCATGTAGTGGAAGTACATGGAGAATTTGACGCCCTTTTCGATCTCCATGCGGATAAATTCGTCAGAGGTAACTTTTTCAATATTGGCGCTGGTATAGCAGATCGAAGTGCCGAAGAGACATCCGTTCTGCTTCAGCAGATTCATGGCGTTCATGACCTTTTGATAGACACCGTCGCCCCTTCTCTGGTCGTTGACCTCCTCGCTGCCTTCCAGACTGATGGCCAGGTACAGGTTGCCCACCCGCTTCAGCTCTTCGCAGAAGGCCTGATCCACCAGGGTTCCGTTGGTAAACGCCGCAAAGGCACAGTCCGGATGCGCCTCGCACAGCCGAATGAGATCGGCTTTTCTGACGAGAGGCTCTCCGCCGGTGTACATGTAGAAGAAAACGCCCAGCTCCTTGCCCTGCCGGATCACCTGATCCATCTCTTCATAGGTCAGGTTCAGCCGGTTGCCGTACTCCGCGGCCCAGCAGCCGGTGCAGTGAAGATTGCAGGCGCTGGTCGGATCCATCAGGATCAGCCACGGCACATTACAGCCCTGCACCTTGCGGGTTTCTTCCACCGTCTTCGTACCGCAGAACATGGCCTCATAACCGAAGTTCAGGATCGCCGTCTTAAACACGTTCTTGTCCAGCTCGTCAAAAAATCTTCCTATGTACTTGGACAGAGCGCTGTTTTCGTCCATGGTCAACCGTTTCAGCCCTTCCAGATTGGCATCCACCTCTGTGTCAGCCAGGTAGGTTTCCGCCATCTGGAACATGTCTCTGACCGCCTTGTTCCGGTCTTTGCCCATTCTTCCGTAGGCTACGTCGATTGCCTTGGAGAAAGCCATTCTGCCCATTTTATGTTTCATCGTTTGCATTATCATGTCCCCCTTCGCTTATTTTGGCATTTATCATTGTAGTGCAAAGGGATCCATTTCTCAAACATCAAAACGGCCGATTTGTCAAAAAACCAAACAGTTGTCTGGTTTTGTCGGAGTACCCGCGGCATGAAACTTTTTCTGAGTTTTCTTTCTCTTTATGTCCGAAAAGAGTATTTCTGGAGGTACTCTATGCAGCGAGAATCTTGTCAAATGCAGATCGCGGAAAATCTGCGTTATCTCAGAACGGTCTATGGATATACCCAATCGGATATTGCCGGGGCAATCCACGTCTGCCGCTGTACCTATGTGCAGTACGAAAGCGGCAGGAAGCTGCCTCCCACAGAAACAATCCTCGCTCTTGCCCGGTTTTACAGCATCAGCGTCGACGTACTCCTGGAAAACGACTGCAGGAAATTCGCCAGGAGCATCCTGCAGGCCGACCGCGCCAGGATCGAGTTTCCTCAGCTCCTCTCCATCTTTCTGCAGCTCTCAGACATGCAGCTGCAAGGCCTTCTTCAAAGGGCCAGAATTTTGCTCTCGCGGGAAGAGCAGGCTACATAGCCGCCGCTTCCGCGGGCGTCTTTTTTTCCACTGTGGTACAGACGATCCTGTGGCTTTCCACGCTGTGGACTTTGATGATCAGATCGTCAAGTTCCAGGTAAGCCTCCGCTCCGTCCTCCGGTATTTCATCAAGAACGCCGCAGACGAAGCCGCCAAAGGTATCATACAGCTCTCCCGGCAGCGCCAGCCCCAGCGCTTCGCCCACGTCGTCGATGTCGGCCCAGCCGTAGACCAGCCATTTGTTCTCATCCAGCTGCTGGATATCCTCCGGCTTCGGCGCTTCTTCCTCCTCGCGCAGATCGCCTACCAGGGCTTCCATCAGGTCGTGAAGGGTGACAATGCCCGACAGTCCTCCGTACTCATCGATGACCACGGCAAAGTAAAAGCCTTTCTTTCTCATATTGCGGAACAGCACGTTGGCCCTCATCGTCTCAGGAATGAAGCACACCTTTTTCACCGCTTTCTCCATGACGGCTTCCCTCGTCTTTGTTTCCAGCCTGAAATACTCCTTGGTGTCCAGCACGCCCCGCACCTCGTCGATGCTGCCGGCGCATACGGGGTAGTACGTATGTCTGCCTCCGTAGACGCTGTCCGCCCATTCCTCCATATCGTCCTCTGTGTCCAGATAGACCACGTCGATCCGGTGGGTGCAGATCTGTTCCGCCGTAATATCGTCAAAGGCAAAGACATTCTCTATGATCCGGCTCTCGTCCGCATCGATGATGCCCTGGCGGTTTCCCGCCGTCAGCATCATGCGTATCTCCTCTTCAGACACCTGTTCCTCTCCCTCTTCCGGATCGATGCCAAAGAGCCTGAGGATGCCGTTGGTGGACAAAGTCAGCAGAAAGACCAGCGGCGCGAATCCCTTTGATACGCCGTGAAGCAGCCCCGACATGGCAAGACCCAGAGCGTCCGCTTTTTTCATGGCGATCCGCTTCGGCACTAACTCGCCGAAGACCAGGTTAAAATAGGCCAGCACCAGGGTGATTAGAACCACCGACGCGGATTTCAGCACGGACGGGGCGATCCGAGGCAGAACCTGCGCCAGCCGCTCAACCAGCGGGCCGGCAAAGCTCTCAGCGGCAAAGGCGCTGCCGAGAAGTCCCGCCAGGGTGATAGCCACCTGGATCGTGGCCAGGAAACGGGCTGGCTGGCAGGTCAGCGCCGTCAGACGCAGGGCCCTCTTGTCGCCATCCTCCGCCATCTTAGCCAGACGGGTGGCGTTCATGGATATGACGGCAATCTCCGCACTGGCAAACGCAGCATTTAAAAAAATCAACACAACCTGTAATAACACAGCACCTAACATTTCAATTCCTCCATTTGGACATCGTCATCGTATTGCCAAAAATACGCAAAAAGGCACGGCCCGGCTGAAAACTCCACGAGAACTGCACGCTGCTGCCGCCGAGCTGCAGTTTCTCTGGTTTTCGCCAGACAATGCCTCCTGATATTACATAACACGACACGGCCCGTCATAATCGTCCATGCGCAGATCCCACCTTTCTTTTCAGTCGGTATAGGTTTGCATAGACCATATCATGACGCGGCACGCATCGTCAATGGCACTTTAGGCTTATTTTGTTTTTCCCCTTATTTCCCCGCCTGCCGGTGAGATCTCTGCTGCGGCCGGCAGTTCTGGCACAGGCCGTAGATGACCGAACCCCTGCACTGCAGATCAAAGCCGTGTTCGCCGCTGATGTGGGCCGCAATCTCCTCCATGAAATGGCAGTCCAGGTGGACCACCGTTCCGCAGCTGACGCACTGCAGATGCAGATGGCCGTCGCAGCCCTGCTCCGGCTCGATGTACTGATATGATGCCTTTTCTCCCTTTTCCCCGGCATACTTCATCAGCTGTCCGTCCTTTTCCAGCTTATCCAGATACCGATAGATGGTCGTTACGTTGACCGGGCAGTCCAGCGCCTGCATATGGGCGTCGATATCCCGCACCGTCACCGTTCTGGTGCGGTTGTCCCGGAGAAACTCCATGATTTTCATTCTGTTATGGGTTTTGTACCCCTGTTCAGCCATATCCATGCCCTCCTCTTCTCTATCTGTCAAAAGGTGATGCCCAGCACGTCGATGGCGACGCCCCAGATCACGCTGCAACCGTAGAGCAGCGCCGCAATCATCAGATTTTCCTTCCAATGGTGATTTTCCTTAAACAGTACCAACAGTCCCACGCCGGCGCTGACCAGCAGACCGCTCATCATGGGACCTGCCGTGATGATGCCGTCCAGGTACAGCTGGGTGATGATCACCGATGCGGCACAGTTGGGGATCAGCCCGACCAGACCGGCCGCGGCTTCTCCCAGTACCGGAATATTGGAGAACACGGCCCGAAGGCTGCCCTCTCCCACAAAATGAATGGCAAAGCCGATCACCAGAGAGATCACCAGAACAAAAAAGAAAACCTTCAGGGTGTGAACCACCGCATCCAGCAGAATGCCGCCGGCGCAGTGGCAGCATTCCTCCTCCGTATGATCAAAGCTTTTCGGCGCTTTCTTTCTGCGGCCAGCC
>CAZGED010000112.1:0-6064 GCA_964525085.1 uncultured Senimuribacter sp. | reverse complement strand
TATCATCCTGTCCATCGGTATGGCCGTGGATGCCAACGTGATCATCTTTGCCCGCATCAAAGAAGAAATCGCCGCCGGCAAGACCATCCGCGTCGCAGTGGATCAGGGTTTCCGTCATGCGCTGACCACCGTGCTGGACGCTCAGATCACTACACTGATCGCTTCGGTCGTGCTGTATGAGATCGGATCCACCTCCGTCAAAGGCTTCGCTCTGACGCTGATGATCGGTATCATCGTCAGCATCTTTACGGCAGTGGTCATCACCCAGTTGTTCGTGGGACTGCTGGCCGGCAGCAAGATGGCGAAGAACAAATACTTCGGCGTCAATGAAGACGGCACGCCAAAGAACCTGCTCAAGAAAGAGTTCAAGTTCATTTCCAACAGAAAGATCTTCTACTGCTTCAGCGCGGCGGTCATCATCATCGGACTGCTGTTCTCTGTCGTAAGAGGATTTAACTACGGTATCGACTTTACCGGCGGTACGATGATACAGATCGATATGGGCAAGACCGTCAGCACAGAAGAGGTGGCGGACGCTCTGGCCGACTACGATATGCAAGATCTTTCCATCGTCCTGGCAGGCGATGAGCAGGAGCAGATCATCATCAAGACGACAGACGCTCTGAACAACGACAAGCGTTCCGAAGTGGTCGACACCCTGGGTGAAACCTTCGGTGTGACCCAGGACGATGTTCTGGCTTCTGAGGAATTCGGACCGACCGTAGGACGAGAGCTGAAGAGCAACGCCGTCAAGTCCGTGCTGATCGCCGCCGTGGGTATGCTGATCTACATTATATTCCGGTTCAGATCCTGGAAATACGGCGTGGCTTCCATCGCCGGCATCTTCCACGACGTGCTGTTCGTGCTGGCCTTCTACGCCATCTTCAACGTGACGATCAACAACCCGTTTATCGCCGGCATCCTGACCGTCGTCGGATATTCCATCAACGATACCATCGTTATCTTTGACCGGATCAGAGAGAACAAGAAGATCTACAAAAAGGATTCTAACGAAGTGGTCATCGACCGCAGCGTGAACCAGACCCTGAACAGATCCATCATGACGTCTCTGACCACGCTGATTTGCATGGTTCCGCTGTTTCTGATGGTGTCCACATCCATCAGAGAATTCGTGCTGCCGCTGATGGTCGGCGTACTGGTAGGAACTTATTCCTCCATCTTCCTGTGCAGCCCGCTGTTCTATGAGTTCAGCAAGAGTGAGGATCAGTCCAAGTATCTCACTGCGCAGAAAGCAAAAGAAAGGAAGGAAGCGAAAAAAGCTTCTAAAAAGAATCAATAGTCCATTTTAGCAGGAGTATAACGACGCATGGAAACGAAAGCGAAATTTTTAGAAGAGATTACCAGCATCAATAAAAATTATGACACCGAACTGATTGGCCGGGCCTTTGATAAGGCCCGGAAGCTGCACGACGGACAGCTCCGTAAGAGCGGCGAGCCATATTTTATCCATCCCATCGCTGTGGCCAAGATTCTGGCCCAACTGGGCATGGATGATGAGACCATCGTCGGTGGGCTTTTGCATGACGTCGTAGAGGACACCGAGTACACCAGAGAGGAGCTCGTCGTTGATTTCAGCGAGGAGATCGCTCTCCTGGTAGACGGTGTTACCAAACTGGGCTCTATTAAATTCGACACAAAGGAAGAAGCGCAGGCCGAGAACCTGAGAAAGATGTTCCTGGCCATGTCAAAGGATATCCGCGTCCTGATCATCAAGCTGGCCGACCGGTTGCACAACATGCGGACGCTGGAGTTCATGAGAGAGGAGAAGAAAATTGAAAAGTCCAGAGAAACCCTGGACATCTATGCACCTCTCGCGAGCAGACTTGGCATCTATACGGTCAAGTTCGAGCTTGAAGATATTTCGTTAAAATACCTGCATCCGCAGGAGTACCACACGCTGGAGATCGAAGTGTCCGAAAAGAAGGAGCAGCGGATGCAGTTCATCAACCAGGTCATCGAGGAGATCAAAGAGTCCCTGGATCAGATGAACATGAAGTACGACATCTCCGGCCGTTCTAAGCATCTGTACAGCGTATACAAGAAGATGGTCATTCAGCACAAACAGCTGGATGAGATCTTCGATCTGACCGCTGTCCGCGTGATTGTAGAAAACGTCCGCGACTGTTATGCTGTTCTGGGCCAGGTCCACACCATGTGGAAGCCGATCCCGGGACGGTTCAAGGACTATATCGCCATGCCGAAGCCGAACATGTACCAGTCCCTCCATACCACGGTGCTGGGAGATAACGGAGAGCCTTTCGAGATCCAGATCAGGACCTACGAGATGCACCGGGTTGCGGAATACGGTATCGCGGCACACTGGAAATACAAAGAAGGCAATACCAAGGGCGAGCAGAACAGCGAAGATATGAAGCTGGCCTGGGTGCGTCAGACCCTGGAGTGGCAGAAAGAGCTGAACGATCCGAAGGAGTTCATGGAGACCCTGAAGATGGATCTGTTCTCCAGCCAGGTTTTCGTATTCACGCCAAAGGGAGAGGTCATTGACCTGCCGGCAGGCTCTACGCCCCTTGACTTCGCCTTTAAGATCCATACGGCCGTCGGCTGCAAGTGCGTCGGTGCCAAGGTAAACGGAAAGATGGTGACCATCGACCACACCCTGAACAACGGTGATATTGTCGAAATCGTCACGTCTTCCAATTCAAGCGGTCCAAGCGCAGACTGGCTGAAGATTGCCAAGAGCTCCACTGCGCGGACAAAGATCCGCCAGTGGCTGAAAAAAGAAAACAAATCCGATGATGTTGCCAAGGGCAAGGACGCATTGGATAAATATATACGCAAGAAGGGCTACGACCCGCAGCAGATTGCCCGTTCCAGCTACATGAACAAAGGTCTGCGGGAAATGAACATCACCACCTTAGACGAGCTGTACACCCAGATCAGCAAAGGCGGAACCCTGCTGTCCCGATATGCTAACCTGCTGTTCGGCTATTTCAATGAAGAAAAGAAGCTGGAGCAGAAAAAGGAAGAGGAAAAACAGCAGAAGCTCTTCGATAAGAAGGATAAGCTACAGAGAAGCCAGCGCGAAAATCCTGGCATTGTCGTCAAGGGCGCCGACAATCTGATGATCCGCGTGTCACGGTGCTGCAACCCGGTGCCGGGAGACGAGATCGTAGGCTTTATCACCAAAGGCAGAGGCATTTCCGTCCACCGGAAGGACTGTTCCAACATCACGTCCCTGCCGGAGCAGGAGAAAGCCCGTTTCATCGACGTGGAGTGGGAGGATCTGAAGGCAGGAAAATCCTACGCCGCAGACATCTGTATCGTCAGCGTGGACCGGAAGGGCATCTTCTCAGATATCTCCCGCGCGTGCGAGGACATGGATGTACACATCTCAGGAGTCAACGCCAAGAGCGGAAAAGACGAAACGATCCACATCACCCTGACCCTGTCCGTTTCCAGCACCCAGCAGATGCAGCGGGTACTGCGCACCCTTCGAAACGTGCAGGGCGTATCAAATGTATATAGAGCAAGGAGCTAATGATGCAAGTATATCAATTCACCACCTGTCCCATTCAGGTCAACACCTATCTCGCCTTTGACGAGACGAAACAGGGATTTATCGTAGATCCGGGCGGCTACAGCCCTCAGCTGACAGCCAAAGCGCGGGAAGAGGGCGTAACCGTAGCGTATATCCTTCTGACCCATGGACACGGAGACCATATCGGCGGCGTAGCGGATTTCCGGAGAGAATTCCCAGACGCGAAGGTGGCCGCCCTCGATCTGGAACGGGAGATGCTGTCGGATTCCAGTCTGAACGCTTCTCCGGAGATCTGCGGGAGACCGGTTACCGTTTCCCCGGACATCTGGGTAAAAGACCACGATACGTTAACCGTAGGCCGGACCGAACTGACCTTTATCCATACGCCGGGCCATACCAAAGGCGGCATGTGCATTCTGACACCGGGATACGTGTTCAGCGGCGATACCCTGTTCCGCGCTTCGATCGGAAGAACGGATTTTTACGGTGGCAGCTTCAGCGAGATCGTCAAATCCATCAAAGAGAAGCTCTTTGTTCTGCCGGACGATACCCTCGTGCTGCCCGGCCACATGGGCGAAACGACCATCGGCTACGAGAAGGAGCATAACCCGTTTGTATAAGATCAAAATATTGCACTATGAAAAACAGTATCTGCTGGAAGAACTGATCAAAGTGTTCCTGCGGCCTGATCAATACCGGATGCTGGATGCGGAAGAACCGGCGGATGCGGATACCATTCTCATCAACGAACAGGGATCTCAGGACAAAAACGAGATCAACCGGCAGATCTACAGAACGCTTTCCCGTCTGACGGGGAAGAAGCCTGCGTGGGGCATCCTCACGGGTATCCGTCCCGTAAAGCTGTGCGGTGAGCTTTTTGAAAAGACCGGCAGCGGAGAAGAGGCCGTCCGCGTTTTGAGGGAGGATTACTACCTCAGCGGGGAAAAGGCGGCGCTGCTCCTTCAGCTGTACCGGCATCAGCAGGCGGAAGCCGGAAAGCCGCCGGAGAACTCGGCAGGCGTCTACATCGGCATCCCGTTCTGCCCGACCAGGTGTGTCTACTGTTCCTTTGCGTCCAATCAGGTGCCGGAAAGCGAGATCGCCAGATACCTTGAGGCCCTCCATCAGGAGATCGCCTATACAGGACGGCGCATGAGGGAGACCGGCATGACGGCAGAGACCGTCTACATCGGCGGAGGCACGCCGACCACCCTTACAGCCGAACAGCTGGACCAGCTGATCGTGTCCGTCCAGAAAGCCTTTGATCTTTCTGGACTCCGAGAGTTCACCGTAGAAGCCGGACGTCCTGACACCATTACGGAGGACAAACTGCAAGTTCTGCAGGCGCATGGCGTTGACCGCATCAGCATCAACCCCCAATCCATGAAGACTGAGACCCTGGAGACTATCGGGCGGAGTCACAGCCCGGAGGATATCCGCAGAGCCTTCGCATTGGCGCGGCGCTGCGGCTTTGACCACATCAACTGTGACGTCATCGCCGGACTTCCCGGAGAGACGGCCGCAGATTTCGCGGATACCCTGCGACAGGTCATGTCCATGGAGCCGGAAAGCATCACCGTCCATTGTTTGGCGGTCAAGCGGGCGTCCCGGCTGGTGGACATTGACAGAGACTTTCACTATAAGCAGGGAGAGAGGGTGGCAGAAATGCTGTCCCAGGGCGAAAAGGCTCTGGCTGGCGGCGGCTATCAGCCCTACTACCTGTACAGACAGAAGCACATGGCCGGGGCTTTTGAGAATACCGGCTACTGCAAAAAAGGTAAAGATTGCATTTATAATATACGCATGATGGACGAACACCAGAGCATCATCGCCCTCGGCGCAGGGGGCATTTCCAAGGTGTTCTATCCGTCTGAGAACCGGTTGGAGCGGGTCGCCAACGTGACCAATTATCAGGAATACATAAAGCGTATTGATGAAATGCTGAATAGAAAAGAGAATAATATTTTTATGGAGGTAAAGAAATGGCAATTATAGCACCAAAAGGAACGAAAGACACGTTACCGGCACAGGTGTACAAATGGCATTACGTTGAGCAGAAGTTCTCCGAAATCTGCGAAAAGTACGGGTTCAGAGAGATCAGAACGCCGATGTTCGAGCACACGGAGCTGTTCAAGAGAGGCGTCGGCGATACGACAGACATCGTTCAGAAGGAGATGTATACCTTCGAGGACTACGCTGGCAGAAGCATTACGCTGAAGCCGGAGGGAACCTCTCCGGTGACAAGAGCGTTTATCGAACACAAGCAGTATGCGGAGGTACAGCCGACCAAGTACAGCTATATCACACCATGCTTCCGTTACGAAAAACCGCAGTCCGGCAGATTGAGAGCGTTTCACCAGTTCGGCATCGAGATCTTCGGTACGCCGAACATGCTGGCAGACGCGGAGGTCATCTGCCTCGGTTACGACTTCCTGAACCAGATGGGCATTGACGACATCCAGCTGCGCATCAACAGCGTAGGATGTCCGGTCTGCAGACAGAAGCACAGAGAGGCGCTGAGAGCCTATTTGGAGCCGGTGTACG
>CAZGED010000111.1:0-6105 GCA_964525085.1 uncultured Senimuribacter sp. | reverse complement strand
TGTATCAAAACCGTATACTCCATCAACCATAAAAACGGCGCCATCCGCCGCGTAAACGTCAACATCGCCGCTACTACGGTGGAGGAATACAGAATGCTGAAGGACGCCGGCATCGGCACCTACATCCTGTTTCAGGAGACCTATCACAAGGAAAGCTACGAACAGCTGCACCCGACCGGCCCGAAGCACAACTACGCATGGCACACGGAGGCCATGGACAGAGCCATGGAGGGCGGCATCGACGACGTAGGTCTGGGCGTTTTGTTCGGACTGGAGCTGTACCGCTACGAACTGGCGGGACTTTTGATGCACGCGGAGCATCTGGAAGCCGTTCACGGCGTCGGCCCGCATACCATCAGCGTGCCGAGAGTCAGACCCGCAGACGACGTAGATCCAGAGGATTTTGACGCGGGCGTAGACGGCGGACTGACCGACGATCTCTTCGCCAAGATCATCGCCATCATCCGCATTGCCGTGCCTTATACCGGCATGATCATGTCCACCCGTGAAAGCCGGGAAATGCGCGCCAGGGCTCTGCACCTGGGCATCTCCCAGATCAGCGGCGCTTCCAAGACCAGCGTCGGCGGCTACGATTCCGATGAGCCGGAGGACGAGAACTCCGCCCAGTTTGAGACAGACGACAGAAGAACCCTGGACGAAGTGGTCAAATGGCTCATGGACATGGATTACATTCCTAGCTTCTGCACCGCCTGCTACAGAGAAGGCCGCACCGGCGACCGCTTCATGAGCCTGTGCAAGAGCGGACAGATCCAGAACTGCTGTCACCCAAACGCTTTGATGACCCTGAAGGAGTACCTGGTGGACTACGCGAAGCCGGAAACCCGCGCGGTGGGAGAAGCTTTGATCCACAAGGAGCTTGACAATATTCCGAAGGAAAAGGTTCGTCAGATCGCAGAAAACTACATCAAGGAGATCGAACATGGCAAAAGAGATTTTAGATTTTAACAAAGAAAAAGCCGCCGGCCTGAACGCCGCGGCGGACAGCGCAAACGCCAATGCCCGCGCCGACGTCAGCACCAGCGCGAACAAAGCGGCCGCGGACAATGCCGCCGGCCTGAACGCCACGCCATCGGCCAACCGGGTCCACATCGGCTTCTTCGGCCGACGCAACGCGGGAAAATCCAGCGTGGTCAACGCTATCACCGGACAGGACCTGGCCATCGTCAGCGAGGTCAAGGGCACCACCACCGATCCGGTGCAGAAAGCCATGGAGCTGCTGCCGCTGGGACCGGTGGTCATCATCGACACTCCCGGCATCGACGACAGCGGCCAGGTCGGTGAAAAGCGGGTAGAAAAGTCCTATCAGGTCCTCAACAAGACCGATGTGGCTGTGCTGGTCATCGACAACTTTGTGGGGCCGTCCGCCGAGGACCGGGCTTTGATCGAGGAATTCCGCAGGAGAAAGCTGCCCTTCATCGTAGCCCTGAACAAAGTTGACCTGGACATGGAATCCCTGATTGATACAGATGAGGCTCACAGGTCTTACGACTTCCCTCACCTGCTGGTCAGCGCGCTGACCGGCCAGGGCATCGCGCAGCTGAAGGAGAAGATCGCAGAGATCGCCAAGCCCACGGGGCCTGAAAAGAAGATCATCGGTGACAGGCTGCGCAGAAAAGATGTGGTCATTCTGGTCACGCCCATCGACAGCTCCGCGCCGAAGGGCCGGATGATCCTGCCTCAGGTCCAGACCATACGGGACATTCTGGACGTCAACGCTGTCTGTATGGTAACGCAGGTTCCGGAGCTGTCAGATTGTCTGGCCGCACTGAAGGAGCCTCCGGCCCTGGTAGTCACCGACAGCCAGGCCTTTGCCCAGGTAAAGGAGATTCTGCCTTCCGATGTAAAGCTGACCTCCTTCTCCGTCCTGTTCGCCCGGTTCAAGGGAATTCTGGACACGGCGGTCGCCGGTGCCCATTTCCTGTCCAGCCTGCGGGACGGCGATCAGGTTTTGATCTCCGAGGGCTGCACTCATCACCGTCAGTGCGAGGACATCGGCACGGTGAAGCTGCCCGGCTGGATCCAGAGCTATACCGGCAAAACCCTGGACTTTGACTTTACCAGCGGAGGCGAGTTTCCACGCGGCCGTGAGCAGCTGCGGCAATACGCCCTCATCGTACACTGCGGCGGCTGTATGCTCAACGAAAAGGAAATGGTGTACCGCATGAATTCGGCGGCCGACGCCGGCGTGCCGTTTACCAACTATGGGACTTTGATCGCCCATATCAATGGAATTTTAGACAGAAGCCTGGAGATTTTCAATGAATAAAGAACAAATCACAGCAAGCCGCCGGGTGGTGGTCAAGGTAGGCACGTCCACCCTGACCCACCGGAGCGGCAAGATCAATATCCGCCACATCGAGGGCCTCTGCAAGGTTCTCAGCGACCTTCAGAACGCCGGAAAGGAGATCATTCTGGTCTCCTCCGGCGCCATCGGCGTGGGCGTAGGCAAGCTGGGCCTTTCCCACCGCCCTGACGAGACCAGCAAGAAACAGGCGCTGGCCGCCATCGGCCAGTGTGAGCTGATGTTCCTGTACGATAAGTTTTTTGGGGAGTACAACCACACGGTGGCTCAGATTCTGCTGACCTACGACGCCGTAGACAGCGAAACGGACCGCCGCAACGTGCAGAACACCTTCGGAGAACTGCTGTCCATGGGCATTATCCCCATCGTCAACGAAAACGACACAGTGGCCACCAACGAGCTGGAAGGCCACAATATCGGTGACAACGACACCCTGTCCGCCATGGTCGCTGTGCTGACAGAGGCCGACCTGCTGGTCATTCTGACCGATATCGACGGCCTCTACGACCGTGACCCCCGCAAAGACGAAAACGCCAGACGGATTCCCTTTGTTCCCGTCATCGACGAGAAGATCGAAGCCCTGGCAGGCGGCGCGGGTTCCCAGTTCGGCACCGGCGGCATGGCTACCAAGATCAGCGCCGCCAAGCGTTCCACGGCCGCGGGCATTCCCTGCTGCGTGATCAAAGGCGACGACCCGTCCAACCTGTACACCCTCTTCGATGGGGCGGACATCGGAACAGTATTCGGATGTGAAGAAAGGAGACCACTATGACCCAGTTAGAACAGATGGGCGCCCTGGCAAAGGACGCCGCCAGAACTCTGCGGACAGCCTCGGCTGACGCCAAAACCCAGGCTCTGGAGAGGATCGCTCTGGCCCTCTGCTCCCATGTTCAGGACATTCTGGACGCCAACGAGAAAGATATCAAGGCCGCTGAAGGCGTGCTTTCCCCTTCTATGATCGACCGCCTGACCCTGACGCCGGAGCGGATCAGCGATATGGCGGAGGCGGTCATAGCCGTATCAAAATGGGAAGACCCTGTAGGCCGTGTTCTGGAGGTGACGGATCGCCCCAACGGCCTGCGTATCGAAAAGACCGCCGTGCCTCTGGGCGTGGTCGGCATCATCTTTGAGGCCCGTCCCAATGTGACCAGCGACTGCGCCGCGCTGTGCATCAAAGCAGGCAACGCCTGTATTCTCCGCGGCGGCAAGGAAGCCGTTCACTCCAACCAGGCCATCGCCGCCGTCATGCGCCAGGCACTGGCCGACTCGGCTCTGCATCCGGACTGCGTCCAACTGGTAGCGGACACGTCCCGGGCCTCGGCCGCGGAGATGATGACGCTGACCGAATATCTGGACGTACTGATCCCAAGAGGCGGCGCGGGACTGATCCGAGCGGTGGTGGACAACGCCAAGGTGCCGGTCATCGAAACCGGCGTCGGCAACTGCCACATCTATGTGGACGCGGCCGCCGACGTGGAGATGGCCGCCGACATCATTTTTAACGCCAAGACCTCCCGCCCTTCCGTGTGCAACGCGGCGGAAAAGGTTTTGATCCATAGGGACATCGCCGCCGCAGCTTTGCCGGTCATCGCAGAGCGGCTGGCGGCCAGATCTGTGGCGCTCCACGGGGACGCCGCGGCCTGTGAGATCCTGCCGGACGCCGTGCCGATCGCGCCGGAGGAATGGAGCTGCGAATATCTGGATTACGTCCTGGGCATCAAAGTGGTGGATTCCATCGACGAAGCCATCGACCACATCGAACGGTATTCTTCCCATCACAGCGACTGCATCGTCACCGCGGACGACGCCGCGGCGGCCAGGTTCCTGGCTTCTGTGGATTCCGCCGCCGTATACCACAACGCTTCGACCCGCTTCACCGACGGCGGTGAAATGGGACTGGGCGCGGAGATCGGCATTTCCACCCAGAAGCTTCACGCCCGCGGACCTATGGGCGTCAACCAGCTGGTTTCCTATAAGTATGTGATCCGGGGCTCCGGTCAGATCCGGTAGGCGAAGGGATACGGTTTAGGGCACGGTTTGGGATTTTCACCGCTCAGGCTCTCAAGCTCTCCGGCTCTCCGGTTTTCAGGCCCTTAAAACCGGCAAGCTTTCATTCCATGGCCAGGCACCAATGGCCGCGTTCATTCATATCTATAGATATACAACCAGAATTCTTTTTAGGAGTTGATAGAACGATATGAATGCAATTACATGGGCACTTCTAGGCACCCTGTTTACCTTCTCGGTAACGACTCTGGGTGCCTTAAATGTTTTTTGGGTTAAGAAAGAGGTCACCAACACGGTTCAATGTGTATTTCTGGGCTTTGCCGGCGGCGTCATGATCGCCGCCTCCGTCTGGTCCCTGCTGCTGCCCGGCATCGAACGGGCGGAAGCCGCCGGACAAATCAGCTGGCTGGTCATGACAGGGGGCTTTCTGCTGGGCGTGGTCGTCCTGCTCTTCGCTGACGGCCTGCTGAAGCGCCGCTACGAGACCCGCCTGCAAAAGGGTCAGATCGCCAGCCTGAAGCAGAGCACCTTGATGCTGGTCATCGCCATTACCATTCACAACATTCCTGAAGGCATGGCCGTGGGGCTTGCCTTCGCGCTGGCTATGAGCGACACGGGCAACCCTGCTCTGTTTTCCGGCGCGCTGGCCCTGGCCCTAGGCATCGGGATCCAGAACTATCCGGAGGGAACGGCCGTCGCCCTTCCTTTGATCAAGGACGGCATGGGCCGCAGAAAAGCTTTCTTTTACGGAAGCATGTCCGCCATCGTGGAACCGATCTTCGGCGTACTGGCCGCCCTTCTGGCAACTTTGATTACACCGCTGATGCCGATGCTGCTGGCCTTCGCCGCCGGTACCATGATCTACGTGGTGGTGCAGGAGCTGCTGCCGGAGGCCCAGACCTGCGACCGGGAAAAGCTGGCCACCCTGGGTTTCATCGCCGGCTTTCTGATCATGATGATCCTGGACGTGAGTTTGGGGTAGAGACCTACGGTTTTGCAAAAAAAATTGTGGTCTTTCACAAAAAACGGTTGACACATGGCCAATACCATGTTATTCTTGAACAGTGAAATGAATCACAGACAAACCTTTGAGGGAGAGTAGTACGCTTTGATACTTACCTTTGAGAGAGCTGTAGATGGTGAGATTACAGCAGGAAAAGGCAAAGCCGAATGGACTCCTGAGGGCAAACCGAACGGTGATCACGCAGAGACTCAGTAGGGGCGCCGGAGAAGATACTCCGTTAACAAAATCGGCATATGATGGTATGCGCAGAGTGGACACAGCATAACACTGTGTCAAGCCGGGTGGCACCGCAAGAGAACTTATGACTCTTGTCCCAGCAAAAAAATTGTCTGGGACAGGAGTTCTTTTATGGTCTACCCCATTTGCAGGGCAAATGGCAGGCCGGATGTCAGGCTCCTGTCCGTGAAATTGGAAAGGAGCAAACTGCAATGAGCAAAGAAACCAACAAGATCCCTTACAAAATTTATCTGGAAGAAAGCGAGATGCCGACGCAGTATTACAATGTCAGAGCAGACATGAAGAAAAAGCCTGCGCCGCTGCTGAATCCCGGAACCCTGCAGCCGATGACCGCCGCGGAGCTTTCCGGCGTGTTCTGCGAGGAACTGGTTCAGCAGGAACTGGATGACACCACCGCGTACATCGACATTCCGCAGGAGGTTCAGGACTTCTACAAGATGTACCGTCCTTCTCCGCTGGTCAGAGCCTATTGCCTGGAAGAAAAGCTGCAGACCCCTTCAAAGATCTACTACAA
>CAZGED010000110.1:5043-6213 GCA_964525085.1 uncultured Senimuribacter sp. | reverse complement strand
GTTCCAGATAGCGCACGGTTTGATAGGTAATGCTGTAATTTCCCTTCGGGCTTCCCGACAACACACAAATGTTCATTGATTTTTTCTCCTTGTATTTTTTTCAAGCACGGATTCGGTAACATATACTTGTTTTACCGTTTGCAACCCTTCCGGCTGTAGGGCAGAATGCCATGGGTCTCCTTCCGTTTGTAAATATTTTATCATGTCCACGATAAATTTGGAAGACCTTGTCCCATCTTATGGGACCGTCATACCATCAATTTTTCGGCCTTCCGTCCCGCAAAAAATATCTTGACAATTACCCATAGATAGACTATAATAATCCTTGTCGTCAGCGTGATGGCATTGTTCCGAGGTAGCTCAATGGCGGAGCAACCGGCTGTTAACCGGTAGGCTGTGGGTTCGAGCCCCACCCTCGGAGCCAATTTTTTATTTTTAGCTTGGTGCGCCGGAATGGCGGAATTGGCAGACGCACAGGACTTAAAATCCTGCGATCCTTACCGATCGTACCGGTTCGACCCCGGTTTCCGGCACCATTTTAAAAAACAGACGGCAAAAGAATACGATATCGCGGGGTAGAGCAGTTGGTAGCTCGTCGGGCTCATAACCCGGAGGTCGCAGGTTCAAGTCCTGCCTCCGCAACCAAGGATATAAAAAACATCATTCTCATGAATGGTGTTTTTTATATCCTTAAAATGATGAAAAGGACTTGAACCGTAAGAAGACCTGCGGCGTGAAGAAGAAAGCTACGGCGCAAGGCGCAAGCTAAAGGCAAAAAACAAAAAGGAGCCTCCCCTCTGCAGGAAGCCTCCCCGCTCCTTACTGTTAACTCATGCCTTCCAGCTTTTCAGCCCGATCCAGTTCGGCATTCTGCTTGACCAGTTGGATCTTTTTTCTGTATTTTTCAGCCATGACATCGTCGCCTTCGGCCTCATACAGCGCGGCCAGTTCGTCCATGGCGGTGGTGTTGCTCGGCGACAGCAGCAGCACCTGCAGGAAGCGGGCCTTAGCCTTTTCCGCCTCGCCGGCCGCCTCATAGGCCACGCCCAGATAATACCATAGCGGCCACCAGGTGTTGAACCGCTCGTCGTCCTCGTATCCGCTCAAAACAGCGATGCCCTCCTTGAACCGTCCGGCCAGCACGTGGTTGTAGCCCTCCTCAATCTTCAC
>CAZGED010000110.1:0-5033 GCA_964525085.1 uncultured Senimuribacter sp. | reverse complement strand
CCAGCCATCCGGACACCTCGTCCTTCTGCTCCTGATTCTCGGACAGCTCCATAAAAGTCTCCCAGGTCAGCTTGGCCTTGATATACAGTCCCAGATTCAAATAGCCGTAACCCAGGAAATAGAAGCCCATGTCAAAGTCCGGCTTTTTCAGCGTCAGCCGTTCGAAGGCGTCCAGAGATTCCGCCTTGTATCGGCCGATGTATTCCTCCCCTTCGCCGGCCTCATAAGAGTCCTTGCAGGCACGGCCGTAGCAGTACAGCGCGTCCACATTCTCCGGGTCGATCAGCAGGGCCGCCCGGAAATAAATGCAGGCGCTGTCAAAATCACCGTTCGCGGCCGCTTCCACGCCGTCCCCGATCAAAGGCTTGGCAAACTCCTCCGTAAACGTCCGCCGGATGTACGCCACGTAATTGTCACGATACTTAAAATTCAGATCGCAGCCGATGATAAACGCCATGTTCTGGGCGATGACCAGAGTGGACAGATTGGCCATGGCCGTCTTTCTGATTGGCACCGGCACCCCAGACAGAATATCCGCGATGCCCGCCTTCGCCAAATAGCTGTCCGACAGCTCGTCGAACAGAAACTCGTCCACCCGGGGAATCAGATACTCCCCGATTCTATCCTGCAACATATTCATTTCATCCATGCAATTCCCATCCTTTTTTGTAAAATTTCTTCACCGCGTCAAAGTTCATGGTTTCCTCCAGGTCTTCCATCAAAGGGTGTCTGGCCCGCTCTTTCCACACGTCGCCGCTTTCCGGCCGCAGGGACGCTGCGAACAGCAGCAGGATCCGGTACAGATCCTCCTTCTTGTGGGATCGGTGCTGAAACCCGGAATCGTAGAAGAACGCCGCCAGAGCCTCATAGAAGTCAAAGGCCCTGCCGCCGAAGGCTTCTCCTATCAGAAACTCCAGGGTTCTGGAAAATCCGCCCTTGTTGTGATACAGCTCCAGAACGGTCTCGATCATGGACAGCCGTTCCAGCTGTAAAGGAGACAGCCACTTGCTGGCGATGACCTGATACGGCGCATAGTCCCGGAACAAATAGCCAAATTGGTCCGCCTGTTGCCGGATCCTGGTGCCCTTCAGCAGCTTCAGAAAGCCCAGCTGCAGATTCTCCGCCCCCAGGGCGTAGACCCGCTCAAAGGACTTGCCAAAGGTCTCGTAATCCTCGTAGGGCAGTCCCGCGATCAGATCCACATGGATGTGGCTGTTGCGGACACCCACCAGCTGTCCCACCCTTTTCAGGGTCAGGTCCACATCGCTCCGGCGGTCCACCGCCTCCAGGGTTTGGCCGCTGCAGCTCTGGATGCCGATCTCAAACTGGAACAGGCCCCGCCTTGCCGCCGCGATCACCGCCAGGCAACTGTCGTCCAGCAGCTCCGCGCAGATCTCAAAGTGAAAATTGGTGATCCCATTGTCGTGATCGATCAAAAACTGCCAGATCGCCTTTGCCCGCTGCCGGTCAAAGTTAAAGGTCCTGTCGATGAACTTGACCTGTTTTACGCCCCTGTCCAGAAACCAGGCCAGCTCCGAAAGGGTCCGTTCCAGGGGCAGCGGCCGAATGGTCTTCTCCAGCGAGGACAGACAGTAGCTGCACCGGTAGGGGCAGCCTCTGGAAGACTCATAGTAAACCACCTGATCCGCCGCCGGAGGCACATGAAAATACGGAAATGGCAGTTCTGCCATTTCCAACGCCTCTCCCGGCCCGTTGTCGCGGATCCAAACGCCGTCACGCCAGACGACGGAGGACAGTCCCGACAGACACCCTTTGATCAAAGCGTCCGCAGCGCCCCGGCCTGACGGATCGTCCGCCGCAGCCGGATCTGCCGCCAGGAGCCTTTCACACAGCCGGTGGAAAGCCACCTCGCCTTCTCCGCGCAGAATGCCGTCGATTTGGGGGTTGGCGGTGAGGAAATCCTGCGCGTCATAGCTGACCTCCGGGCCGCCCAGCAATATGGTCAGCGCCGGCCGGGCTTTTTTCAGGTCGGCGGTCAGGTCGCGGATCTGCCGGATGTTCCAGATGTAGCAGGAAAAGCAGACCAGGTCCCAGTCGCCGCGCAGGATCTCGCCGTAGACGTAGCCGGACTCGTTATTTATGGTAAACTCCTGCATCTGCAGCTGGTCCGCAGACAGACCGGCTCTGCGGCCAGTTTCATAGAGATACCGCAGAGCCAGATTGCTGTGTACATATTTCGCGTTCAGCGTAGTCAGCAGAATTTTCATCTACAGCATCCTGAACCTTTCGTCCTTCAGCAGGCCCGTGTCTTCCATGGCCCGCTGCAGCTGTTTCATCATCCGCGGCTGATCCGCCGGCAGATTGCCACGCAGGGAGACGTAGTTGGAAGCGTGGTTGCTGCGGAATACGCATGGCCGGGTCGGGTTGGCGTGTTTCAGCAGCAGATAGGTTTCGGCCACCACTTCCTCGCCGGACAGCAGGGTCAGTTCTCCTCTTTCGATCTGTCCGGTGATCGGCGCCCGCCGGTCCAGCATCAGGGTCAGCAGGCCCACGTAGGAAGCGTTCATCTCGCTGATCATCGTTCCCGTTTCGATGGCGTGCTCTTCCCAGCCTTCCTTTCCGGCCAGACCGGAGATAAAGGTCACGGAAGCCGGAATTCCCGCATCCTCGATCTTGTGAACGGATTCGATCATCTGCTCCCGGGTCACGCCCTTGTGTACGGCATCCAACACCTTCTGGCTGCCGGACTCGGCTCCCAGATAGATCATGCCGATGCCGGCATCGCGAAGGGTGGCCAGCTCCTCCGGCGTCTTTCTCAGCACGTCTCTGGCGGAACCGTACACGCTGACTCGCTGACATTCCGGAAACAGCTCTCGAATCCGGTTCAGGATCACCAGCAGTTTTCCCGTCGACAGACAGAGGGCGTCTCCGTCACAAAGAAAGATCCTGCCCACCTTCCGATAAGCCCTTCTGGCCATTTCCAGATCTTCGATGACCTCCTTCACGTCACGGACCCGAAATCTCTTGTCCTTGAACATGCTGCAGAAGGTACACTTGTTGTGAGAACAGCCGATGGTCACCTGGACCAGCAGGCTGTAAGCCTCACTGGGAGGTCTGTAAATATCGCCTTCATATCTCATAAAACAAATATCCTTTCCTTTCCGAGGGTTGATTGCAGTACATAGCTACAAATTATACCAAACGGCGGGTTCCCGCACGGCGCGGATTCGCGAAAAACGGCCAGCTTTGCCAGGCCAGCGCCGTCTGGCGGCCCCAGGCGGAGCGCCGGGCGGGAACAGCGCTGCGCCTACATGCGTTCCGGCACCTTCATGCCCAGCAGGGCCAGACCGTTTTTGATGGCCTCCTTGGCAGCGATCACCAGCGCGACCTTGGCAGCCTTTTCGTCCTCATTTTCCGTGAGGATGTGTTCGTCGTGATAGAACCGGTTGAAGCCCTGGGCCATGTCCACCAGATGTCTGGTCACGATGGAAGGCTCATACTTCTCGCCCGCATCCTTAACCACGTCCGGGAATTGATACAGCAGCTTCACCAGCTCATAGGCGCTTTCACTGCACAGATACCTGCTGTCGATGTGATCCATTGCCGCGGCTCTGGCCACAACGTCTTCGCCTGCCCTCCGCAGGACGGAAGCGCATCTGGCGTGAGTATACTGTACGTATGGGCCGGTCTCGCCGTCGAAGTTGAGGACTTTGTCCCACTTGAAGACGTAATCCTTGATCCTGTTGTTGGACAGCTCCTGGAAGATGACGGCGCCGATACCGACCGTCTTGGCGATCTCGTCCACCTCCTCTTCACTGGCGTCCGGATTCTTCTCCGCGATGATCTCCCTGGTCTTTTCTACAGCCTTGTTCAGCACGTCTTCCAGGAATACGACACGGCCGTGTCTGGTGGACATGGTTCCTTCCTCCAGGCTGACCAGGCCGAACGGCACGTGGATGCAGTCCTTTTCCCACTCGTAGCCCATCAGCTGCAGGATCTTCTTCCATTGTGCGAAGTGCAGGTTCTGCTGGGAAGCTACTACGTAGATGTTTTTATAGAAATCGTAGGTTTCTTTTCTGTAGTTGGCGGCGGCGATATCTCTGGTGATGTACAGAGTGGAACCGTCGGACTTGGTGATCAGAGCCACGCCCAGGCCGTACTCCTCCAGGTTGACGATCTGCGCACCCTGGGATTCCTCTATCAAATTCTTTTCCTTCAGCTCTTTGACGAATCTAGGCATCTTATCGGAGTAGAAGCTCTCTCCGGCGTAGGAATCAAAGGTGATGCCCAGCATGTCGTAAACCCGGGTGAACTCCTTCAGGGATTCGTCTCTGAACCACTGCCACAGCTCCACTTCTTCCTTTTCGCCGTGTTCCAGCTTGGTGAAGATCTCCCTGGCCTCGTCGTCCAGCTCAGGGTGTTTCTCTACTTCAACGTGGAATTTCGTATAATATTCCAGCAAAGTTTTGATCGGCTCTCTGACCACGTCCTCTTTGTTGCCCCAGTGTCTGTAGGCGCAGATCATCTTTCCGAACTGGGTGCCGTAGTCGCCCAGATGGTTGATCCTGACCACGTCATAGCCCAGAGCGTCGTAGATCTTATAGATGGAATTGCCGATGACGGTACTTCTGATGTGGCCGATGTGGAACGGCTTCGCGATGTTTGGAGAAGAATACTCTACGATGACCTTCTTGCCCTCTCCCACGTTGGACTTGCCGAAGTTCTCTTTTTGCTCCAGAACCTCCTGCAGCACGTCGCTTATGAACTCTTCCTTAGAAATGAACATGTTTACATAGGCGTTGACCTGCTCTACCTTCTCGAACAAAGGGTTTCCCTCAAGTCCCGCCGCGATGCCCTTGGCGATGAGCGGAGGCGCTTTGCGCAGGATCTTCGCCAGCTTGAAGCACGGGAACGCGTAGTCTCCCATCTTGGCGTCCTGCGGCACCTCTATCATTGTTTCGATCTCGGAGAGTTCCAGTCCCTCCACCTGCTGCGCGATCAACTTCGCGATCTCTTCCTTAAAATTTACCATCTTTTATCTCCTTCTCTGAAATAACTTTGATCCCTCTGTC
>CAZGED010000109.1:0-6355 GCA_964525085.1 uncultured Senimuribacter sp. | reverse complement strand
TCCGGACCATCTATAAGAATACCGTCAGAACCTGGTTCGACCAGAAGGTGAAGGGGGCAGATCAGGCGCAGGAACTATGAAGCGGAGCTGCGGGAAGAAGGCTATGAAGTCATAGACCGCTATGCCGTCTGCTTTTTCGAGAAAGAGTGTATGGTGGTGAAGGTATAGAACCGTCTGCACCCAATGAGATGAGGAAAAACAGAACATGAATAACAGCAATCACAGAAGAACTGAAAAAAACAGAAAAGAATTGTTTTCGAATCTTGCAGGACGCCGGGTCTGGATCCCGGTCCATCGGGCGGAAAACAACGGGATTACGTTAGGGCTGCTGGCGGACGCCGAAGGGAGGCAGTACATTCCCGCTTTTTACAGCAAAACGTCTGCTATCGGGAATTTTTCAGAGAAGAATCTGGTGGAGATCGGATTTCCCCAGCTGCGCCACATTTTGATCGATATGAGCGATACCATTTGCGGGATCGTCGTGGAACCCTTTGGCGAGAATGTTCCGCTGGACCGGAATGCTTTGATGGAGTACGATTCTGTCGTCGGCGGCATGTCGGTAGAACGTTCCCGTGTGACCGGACGGGTCGGACTGGCCGTGCCGGGCAGACTGCCTGATGGCATGAAAGAGGGCCTGCGTGAGTTCTTTGAGAAACAGATCGGTGTGAATCGGGTGTGGGTGCTGCTGGCAAAGCCGGAAAACGAGCCGCAGCCTCATCTCTGTATCATGATCGACTTCTTTGGTAACAAGGTGCAGCTGTTCCCGCTGGTGGCGGAGGCGGTCAAGCCGTATATGCGCCCGGGAGAGCAGTTCGAGTTGAAGCCTGTGGGACAGGGTATGGATCTGAAGCCGCTTTCAAAGGGATTGATCTACGAAAGGACCGCGTCAAAGCACATGTGACAAAACCGTGGTGACGCGCCCACCGTGAAAGACAGCTGCGGCCGTGCGTTTTTGCCGGAGCCGGTAATGAGCCGGATCCGGTTTTGTTTTGCTTTGCATCTGGAAACTGGCCTGGGTTTATGATAGAATAAACAGAGACGACAGAGATCAGAGAGACAGAGACTGGAAATAGACGGAGGAAAAGCAGTGATATTAGACAGACTAAACGAGAAACAGAGAGAGGCGGCGATGCAGATTGACGGGCCGCTGCTGATTCTGGCGGGCGCAGGCTCCGGCAAGACCAGCACCATGACCTGCCGCATCGCCTATATGATAGAACAGGGCATCGACCCGTACCATATTCTGGCCGTCACCTTTACCAACAAGGCGGCAGGGGAGATGCGCAGCCGGGTGGAGGAGCTGTGCGGATCAACGGACGGCATGTGGATCATGACCTTCCACGCCATGTGTCTGCGGATCCTTCGATACCATTGCGAGCTGATCGGCTATGAGCACAACTTCGTCATCTACGACGGCACGGATCAAAAGACCATCGTCAAAAATATTCTGAAGGAACAAAACGTCAACGACAAAGAATTCAGCGTGCCCTACCTGCTCAGCATCATCAGCAGTTACAAGGAAAAGGCGGTCAGCGCTGATCAGTACCGGGAAACGGTGGAGAGCAATTTCAAGACCAAGACCATTTACAACGTATTTAAAGCCTACGAGACCCAGCTGATGAAGAACAACGCCATGGATTTTGATGATCTTCTGCTGAATACGGTAAAGCTCTTTGAGGCGGACGAAGCGACCCTGCTGAAGTATCAGCGCCGCTTCCGCTATATCATGGTGGATGAGTATCAGGATACCAACCACATTCAATACAAGCTGATCAAGATGCTGGCGGAGTCCCATCACAACCTGTGCGTGGTAGGCGACGACGATCAGTGTATTTACCAGTGGCGCGGCGCAGACATGCGGAATATCCCGGATTTTGAGAAGGATTTTCCGGAAGCAAAGGTCATCAAGCTGGAGCAGAACTACCGCTCTGTAGGCAACATTCTCGCAGCGGCTCATTCTGTCATCGAGAATAACCGGGGGCGCAAGGGCAAGAAGCTGTGGACGACACGGGAGGACGGAGACAAGATCAAATACTACCGGGCTGATACGGAGAAAGACGAGGCCCGTTTTGTGGCCCAGGAGATCGAACTGCTGAAAGGGCGCGATCGGAAATACAGCGATTTCGCCATCCTGTACCGGACCAACGCCCAGTCCAGGCACTTTGAGGAAGCGCTGACCCAGAGGGATATTCCTTACCGCGTTCTGTCCGGCCTGCGCTACTATGACCGCAAGGAAATCAAAGATATCATGGCCTATATGAGATTGGTCGTAAACCCTTACGACGACCTGTCTTTCAAACGCATTGTCAATGAGCCGAAGCGGGGAATGGGTGACAAATCTGTGGAGAAGATTCAGGCGTTTGCCCAGGTCAGAGGCGAGAGTCTGCTGCAGGCCCTGTCCGACGAAGAGGTTTTGTCCACCCTGCCGTCAAGGGCTTACACCGGCGTCAAAGCCATGGTGGCGTGTATCAATCTGTGCAGGCAGGAACGGGAGAACCTGCGGGTTTCCGATATCTACGACAACCTGCTGGTAAAGACGGGGTACATGAAAGCGCTGGAAGACGCCAATACCATAGAGGCGGAGGGACGCATTGAAAACCTGATGGAATTCAAATCGGTCATCTACGATTACGAAGAGGAGGCCGAAAACCCGACCATCGAGGAGTTTATGGAGAAGATCACTTTGATGGCGGAGGTGGACAACCACGATGAGGATCAAAACGCGGTAGTGCTGATGACCATGCACAGTGCAAAGGGACTGGAATTTCCTGTGGTCTTTCTGCCGGGCATGGAGGACGGCCTGTTTCCGGGGCACAAAGCCTTTGACAGTCCGACGGGCATGGAGGAGGAACGGAGGCTTTGCTATGTAGGCATGACCCGGGCGAAGGAAACTTTGATCCTGACCAGTGCGGCAGTGCGGACGCTGTACGGGCGAACCGATTACACTCGCGAGTCTCAGTTCCTACGGGAGGTTGACAAGCGCCTGCTGGAGGGGGACACGGTCTATGTGAGAAAATCCCGGGACAGCGGCCTGGGCGTGTCCACCGGGTCCTTCGACGGGTTCGCGAAAAAGGAGAGTCCGAAGCCTTACGACGCTCTGCGCTACGCCAAGGCGGCCACCAAGGCCAACGCCGGAGCGGCCGCAGCCGGAGAGAGCATCACCGCGGGCGACAGAGTGCGCCACGCCAAGTTCGGCGAAGGCCTGGTCATCGACGCCGACGACAAGACCTTGGTGGTGATCTTCGACACGGCAGGGCAGAAAAAGATGGCGAAGGGGATTGCTCCGCTGGAAAAAATATAGAAACAGGATGAGAGACGAGCAACGATATGGAAGATAAGAAGGCTTTAATCAAAGAAAAGACGGAACTTTTGAATCGGGCGGCCAGGGCCTACTATCAGGATGCCGAGGAGATCATGACCAACCTTGAGTACGACAAGCTCTATGACGAGCTGGAAGCCCTGGAACAAGAGACCGGCATCGTCCTGGGGAACAGTCCGACCCAGAGGGTGGGATACCAGGTTCTGTCCGAGCTGCCGAAGGAGGCCCATCCCAGCAGGATGCTGTCCCTGGACAAGACCAAGGAGCGGGAGGCTTTGGCGGCTTGGCTGGGCGGTCAAAAGGGCCTGCTGTCGTGGAAGCTGGACGGACTGACCATCGTCCTGACTTATGAGAACGGCAGCCTGATCAAGGCGTTGACCCGGGGCAACGGGGAGATCGGCGAGGTCATTACCTCAAACGCCCGAGTCTTTGCCAGCGTGCGGGTGGAGATCCCCTACAAAGGCCGGCTGGTTCTGCGCGGCGAGGCGGTGATCCGATACAGCGACTTTGAAAAGATCAACAGGTCCATCGAGGACGCGGAAGCCAGATACAAGAATCCGAGAAATCTGTGCAGCGGCTCCGTGCGCCAGCTGAACAGCCAGATCACGGCGGAGAGAAACGTCAACTTCATTGCCTTTACTTTGGTGGAGGCCGATGTGGACTTTGCGGATAGCCGCCTGCGGCAGATGGAATGGTTGGCGGACCAGGGCTTCGACGTGGTGGAGTACCGCCTGGTGACCGCGGACACCGTGGTGGAAACGGTCGGCTGGTTTGAGTCACGGATCGAGGGAAACGACCTGCCGTCGGACGGCCTGGTGCTGACCTTTGACGACATCGCCTACAGCCGGAGCCTGGGCACCACGGCAAAGTTCCCGCGGGACTCCATCGCCTTTAAATGGCGGGACCAGCTGGCGGAAACCACGCTGAAGGAGATCGAATGGAGCGCTTCACGGACGGGGCTCATCAATCCGGTGGCCATCTTTGATCCCGTGGAGCTGGAGGGAACCACGGTAAGCCGGGCGTCGGTGCACAACATCAGCGTCATGCGGGATCTGAAGCTGGGTCTGGGCGACCGGATCACCGTCTACAAGGCCAACATGATCATCCCGCAGATTGCGGAGAACCTGACGGGAAGTGACAGCATCCGCGTGCCGGACCGCTGCCCCGTCTGCGGACAGAAGACAGCTGTCAGAGATGACAACGGCATTCAGACCCTGCACTGCGTCAACCCGGACTGCCTGGCAAAGCAGATCAAAGGCTTCACCCTGTTCGTTTCCCGAAACGCCATGAACATCGACGGCTTGTCGGAGGCCACAATCGAAAAGCTGATCGCCAAGGGGCTGATCAAAGAATTGGCGGATCTGTTCCGGGTGGAGGCTTACCGGGAAGAGATCACGGAGATGGAAGGCTTCGGCGAAAAGTCCTTTGAAAATTTGAAGGCGTCTATTGAAAAGGCAAAGGACACCACGCCGGAACGGCTTTTGTACAGCCTGGGCATACCGGGCATCGGCGTAGCCAATGCGAAGACCATCGCCAGAGCAGCGAACCGCAAGTGGGATGCGATCACAAACCTGACCAGGGAGGAGCTGGTTGAGATCGACGGCATCGGCGACGTCATGGCGGATGCCTTCGTATCGTATTTTGACGATCCAGAGAAGCGGCGTATCGCCGACGACGTGCGGGCCGTGGTGCGGCTGGACGAGAGGTCGGAGGAGACGGGTCAGTTGTTTGCCGGCGTCACCTTTGTCATCACAGGCTCTCTGAAGCATTTTGACAACCGGGACGCACTGAAAGCGGAGATCGAGCGGGCCGGAGGCAAGGTCAGCGGATCCGTCAGCTCCAAGACCGGATATTTGATCAACAATAACCTGCAGTCCGCTTCCGGCAAAAATAAAAAGGCCAGGGAGCTGGGAATTCCGATTATAGATGAAGACACCATCGTAAAATGGCTTGAGACAGGAGTGACAGAAGATGCTTAACGTGGGAAAACTGGACAGCGATATGCTGCAGTCCGTGGTGATAGACAGGATCACCTTCAAGCGTCCGGAGGTGAAGACCCGGGCCGGGGTCGGTGAGGACTGCGCCGTCATCGATTACGGACAGTACGAATGCGTGGTTTCCACAGATCCGATTACGGCGGCGGCCAGCGACGTGGGTCGCCTGTCCATCCACATTTCTTGCAACGATATCGCCAGCAACGGGGTAGAACCTCTGGGCATTACCCTGGCGGTCATGCTGCCGGAGGGGACCACAGAGGAGGACGTACAGACCATTATGTCCCAGGCAGGGGCTGCCGCAGAGGCTGTCGGCGTGGAGATCGTCGGCGGCCACACGGAAGTAACGCCGGCGGTCAACCAGCCTGTCATCGTGTCCACCGCCTTTGGCAGAGCTCCATCCGGCGCTTCGCAGAGCGCACATGACATGAAGCCGGGAGACTACATTCTGATGACCAAATGGGCGGGCCTGGAGGGCACCGGCATCATTGCGGGAGATTTTGCGGAAGACCTGACGGGGATTCTCAGCGCTGAAGAGCTGGCTCACGCCAAATCGCTATTAGACGATGTAAGCGTGGTCAGGGAAGGGGTCATCGCCGGAAGAATCGGAACCTGCGGCATGCACGACGTGACCGAAGGCGGTATCCTGGGGGCCGTCTGGGAGATGTGCCATATTGCGGGGCTGGGCTGCCGGGTGCGGGAGGCCTCGATTCCGGTGGATCCGGTGACCCTGAAGATTGCGGCACATTACGGCATCGATCATCTGAGACTGATTTCCAGCGGCTGCATGCTCATCATGGCCGCCCCTTCCCAAAAGGACGAGATCCTGACGGCTGTGGCCGAAGCGGGTGTGCCGGTCAGCTGCATCGGACGGATCTGCCCGGCGTCAGAGGGACTGATGCTGGAGCGGGCGGACGGCAGCGGCCTTTCAGAGATCGCACCGCCGGCGGCGGATGAGCTTTATAAAGTGGTGAAATAGAAAGGAGCAACGTATGTGCGCATCGAAAAGGAAATCCATTTCTATTGGCGTGGAGGACTTTAA
>CAZGED010000108.1:2479-6433 GCA_964525085.1 uncultured Senimuribacter sp. | reverse complement strand
AGGATCTGCCAGATCGATGCGGCCTTCGATGGGTTTGCCGCCGCAGAAATCCTTCGTGGCAAATTCCAGGCAGTGGGTTTTGCCGTCGTTCTGAAAGGAAATGTGGTGGCTCTTGCCGCTGTGAGACATATCGCCTTTTGACGATGTTATTTCCGTGGAAAGCGGCATAATAGGAAGGAATCCGCTGCGTATGAGGGCCGTGCAGAGAGGACCAAATGGATCGGGGCGAATGACGGAATGGACCGGCGCGAATGGCGGAATGGACCGGCGCGAATGGCGGAATGGACCGGGGCGAATGGCGGGATGGACCGGCGCGAATTGACAGAATTGACAAAACCCCAAATTTTTGTCAGCTTTGTCAGAAAAAATCCATAAAAATCTGACGGGGCTGACAAATTCTTCGGAATCTGTCATTTTTGTCAATTTTATATCCTTCCATCATGGTTTTTCAGGCTGTTTTTAGGATGCAATGCTGACAAAAAACGAATTTTTACACGAATATGTCAGAAGCACTGCTCCGGATTGTCAGTGCGTTTGCTCATCCGTAGTACAGGCAAGTAAAACAGTCTATCAATGGATGCTTGATATCCCCTTCCTAGGATCCTGATCCGGGCATATATTAGAACGCTGTATTCCTCTGGCATGTTTTGAAAAGCGGTTTCTTTTCCTCTGTGCCGGTTCCTGGCGAGAAGAGCCGGGGCAGAAACCGGCGGAAAATCCGAAAAAATATTTTATAAACCTATAAACCCTATTGACAAAATAGGAAAGAAGGCGTAAGATACCACTATGACTGAAGATACCACTATGACTTAAAACACCAAGCAAAGAAGATGAGGAAAAGAGAAGGAGATGATGAATTGCAGGCGGTGATAGCGTATTTTTCAACCCATGGCAGTGATTACGTGAACTATGTGATAGAGCATATAGAAGTGAGCGTTCTGGCAGTGCTGCTGGCTATGATCATCGGCATTCCACTGGGGATCGTCAGCGCGCGGTTCCGCTGGTTTGCCACTCTGTCCACCGGCATATGGGGAACCCTCCGTATCATTCCCAGTCTGGCGATCCTGGTTCTGCTGATCCCCTTCATGGGAACCGGCGTGAAGCCGGCGGTCACGGCCCTTACCCTCCTGGCGATCCCGCCGATCCTGATCAATACGATCCTGGGATTTCAGACGGTTCCGGCCAACGTGATCGAAGCGGCAGTGGGAATGGGCATGCCGCCGAGGCGGCTGTTCTGGTCAATCAAAGTGCCTCTGGCCTTTCCCGTCGTATTTACGGGAATTCAGACGGCGACAGTGGAAGTCATCGCAAGCGCCACACTGGCCTCCTACATCGGCGCAGGCGGATTGGGAACCATAATCTTTACAGGATTGGGACTGATGCGGCAGGATCTGCTGTGGATCGGCGGACTGTCCGTGGCGTGCCTGTCCCTGGGAACCGGGTTTCTCCTGTCCCGCGTAGAAAACTATATCCGCAGATATGAGCGGGTAAACGAAGGAAAGTAAGAAGGAAAATAAGAAAAAAGAGAAAGAGAAAAATTAAGAAAAGAAGAAAAACAAAAGAAGAGAAAAGTAAAAAAAGAAAGAAAGGTGATATCAATTATGAAACTCTTTAAAAAAGCAGGAATCCTGGCATTGATCGCGGTCTTCGCATTTGGCGTCCTTGTGACCGGATGCGGCTCTGATACCTCCGACAGCGGCGAAAGCAAAACCGTCGTTATCGGTTCCAAGGACTTTACGGAAAACTATATTCTGGCGGAACTTTACGCCCTGGCCCTGGAGGACAACGGCTTTACGGTGGAAAGATCCTTCGGCATCGCAAGCTCAGCCGTACACACATCTTTGGTAAATGCTGAGATCGATCTGTATCCGGAATATACCGGAACCGGACTGCTCTCCGTGCTGGGTCTGCCTCTGGAAACCGACCCGCAGAAGGTCTATGATACCGTCAAAGAGCAGTACAAAGAGCAGTTCGACATCGACTGGCTGGATTACTCCTCCGCTGCGGATTCCCAGGGACTGGTGATCACCACCGCGGCTGCGGAAAAATATGGGATCTCCACCATTTCCGATCTGCAGAAATATGCGGATCAGCTTCGCTTTGCCTCTCAGGGCGAATTTGATGAAAGAGAAGACGGCATTCCGGCTTTGGAGGCCGCCTACGGACCTTTTGACTGGGCTTCCTCCGAGGTCTACGACAACGGCCTGAAATATCAGGTACTCTTAAATGACGAAGCGGACGTGACGCCGGCGTACACCACAGAAGGACAGCTGGTCAACGACGCCTTCACCCTGCTGGAAGATGACAAGTACGTATGGCCGCCATACAACGTCGCACCGGTGGTGAGAGGAGAAGTGCTGGAAGCATATCCTGAAATCGCCGATATTCTCAACGCCGTCGATGCCATTCTGGACACCGAGACCCTGACACAGCTGAACGCCAAGGTAGACGTGGATCAGGAGGAATATGAGGAAGTAGCGGCAGAATACTACGAATCCATCAAAGATCAGCTGTAGGAAACAGAAGCGGAAGCAGGAAACGGCGTGCCGCTTCATCCACTTACCACGGAGGGGAGAACCATGTACGAAAAACTTGTGAAGCGGTTTGGGATTCCGGAAGCCGCCAGAGATTATGTGAAAGAGATGTTTACCGAGCAGGAGATCCGCTTTGTCGAGAACATGGATCAACCGGAGTTTACCAAGGAAGATATCGCGGCGATGCTTCCCTCGAATCCTGACTTCGCGGAATCGGCTTATCAGCGGGGGATCCTCTCGCTGGTTTCCGAGGATCCGGAGGTCTATCGCATCAATGATTTTTACGGCATGCTGGACGTGTTCGTCATCTCCCGCCCGGAGGTCTACCGCAGCTTTCCGAAGGAGGTGCAGAAGGCGTTAGACGCCTGGTACTTCCAGGCGTATCTGGACGGGTTGGATCCGGATCTGACCGCAGTGCCGACGGAGGATCGGGTGCTGACCCTGGACGAGACCCTGGCGTTTATCGACGGACAGGAGCGGACGCCGTATCTGAACTCCTGTGACTGCCGGAGCCTGGCGGGAGACTGCGGCATGCCGCTCAGGACCTGCATCACCTATCGAGACGGGATCAACACCTTTGTTCACCGGGGACATTCCCAGGCCCTGACCAAAGAAGAAGCAAAGGCTGTGGTGCGTCAGGCGGACAAAGACGGGCTGATGCATACGGTAAATCCCAACGGGATCTGCAATTGCTGCGGAGACTGCTGTTACCTGTTCCGCGGACAGCGCGCCCGGGGCAGTCAGGGGCTGTGGCCGGCGTCAAAGCATGTCGTGTCCGTCAACAAAGAGCGGTGCGTGGGATGCGGCATGTGCGTCAAACGCTGTCAGCTGCAGGCGCTGGAGATGGACGGCGAAAGGGTACGGGTCCACCGGGAGCGGTGTGCCGGCTGCGGCATCTGCGCGACGGCATGTCCCGCGGAGGCGTTGGAGATGAAAGACAGATCAAAAGGGGTGTGATACAAAATGACAGCGGCAGTTGAATTACAGAATGTTGTAAAGCGGTTCCCCGGCGCCACCTATCCGGCCCTGGATCATCTGAGCCTGACCGTTGAAGAGGGGGAACTGGTGACCATACTGGGCACTTCCGGCTGCGGCAAGACGACGCTGATCAAGATGATCAACCGGATCTATGAGGCAGACGAGGGCGTGATCCTTCTGGAAGGGAAGAATATCAAGGATCTGGATCCGATCCGGCTCCGGCAGGGCATCGGTTACGTCATCCAGCAGATCGGCCTGTTTCCCCACTGGACCATCGGCAAAAACATCGCGACGGTGCCGAAAATATTGAAGTGGGATAAGGACCGCATTGAGAAAAGAGTAGATGAGCTGCTGGAGCTGGTAAACCTGGATCCGGCGGAGTTCAAGAACCGCTATCCGTCGCAGCTTTCCGGCGGACAGCAGCAGAGAGTTGGATTGATCC
>CAZGED010000108.1:0-2469 GCA_964525085.1 uncultured Senimuribacter sp. | reverse complement strand
GAGCCCTTCGGCGCCATCGACGCCATCAACAGGGAAAAGCTGCAGGACGAGCTGCTCCGCATCCACGAAAAGTCCAACAAGACCTTTATCTTTGTGACCCACGACATCAGAGAGGCCTTTAAGCTGGGGACAAAGGTTTTGATCATGGACCAGGGAAAGGTGGAGCAGTACGCGGCGCCGAGGGAAATCCGGGAACACCCGGCTACGGACTTTGTGAGATCCCTGCTGAATTCCGGAACGGGAAATTCGGACTACGGAGAAGACGGGGGAGGGATTTGATGTCGGACTATATCGCTTACTGGATCAAATACCAGGACAAGTTTCTCACGAGGACGGTGGAACACCTGCAGATCGTAGGACTGACCATTCTCATCTCCATCGCACTGGCCATTCTCATCACGATCCTGATCCGCAAATCCCGATTTTGGACCCGGGTTGTGCTGCAGCTGTTCAGCGTGGTTTATTCCATTCCAAGCCTGGCGCTTTTTGCCATTTTGATTCCTTTGACCGGGCTGGGATTGAAGACCGCCCTGGTCGTGCTGGTGGCCTACAATCAGTTCCTGCTGGTGCGGAACTTTATTGCGGGACTGGACCACGTGGATCCCAGCATCGTGGAAGCGGCGGCGGGCATGGGCATGCCGGACTGGCAGGTGTTCTGGAAGATTCAGGTGCCTTTGGCCATGCCTTTGATCCTGGCCGGCGTCCGGCTGGCCATCATATCGACCATCGGCATCGGGACCATCGCCGCGACCATCAACGCCGGCGGCCTGGGGGAGATCCTCTTCGACGGCCTGCGGACGATGAATCAATATAAGATCGTCGGAGGAACGCTCCTCTGCGCCGTGGTCGCTTTGCTGGCGAATCTGGTTTTAAAGATCATAGAAAAATTTGTAACGGTAAAGGTGGAAAGATAATATGAGTTATGAAGCATACAAAGACCAATCCTTAGGATTTACGACAAGACAATTGCATGCAGGATATAACCCGGCCGAGCACTATCGCTCCAAGGCGGTGCCGATCTATCAGACTGCGGTATTTCAGCTGGGAGACTATGACCGCTGTGTCCGTTTGTTCGATTATTCGGAAGAGGGACATTCCTACGTGAGATTCTCCAATCCGACCAACGATGTCCTGGAAAAGCGGATCGCCTCCCTGGAAGGAGGAAGCGCCGCCCTGTCCCTGGCTTCCGGCATGGCCGCCATCTCCAATACCTTCTTAAATCTGTGCAATGCGGGGGACGAGATTGTGGCCGTCCGGACCCTTTACGGAGGGAGCACCACGCTGCTGTCCCACGTGCTGCCGGATTACGGCATCATAGGCCGCTTTGTGGAGGACGAGGACGACCTGGATTCCTACAAGAAGCAGATCAACGAGAAGACCAAGGCCATCTACATCGAATGTCTCGGAAATCCCGGCATGAACATCGTGGATATCGAGAAGATCGCGGACCTTGCCCATGCCAACGGGATCCCGCTCGTCGTCGACAACACCTTCGCGACGCCGTACCTGCTTCGGCCTTTTGACTTCGGTGCCGACGTCGTCTGCTATTCCGCCACAAAGTACCTGGCGGGCCACGGCACCATCATCGCCGGCCTCGTGGTAGAGAACGGAACCTTCGACTACCTCAACGGCAGATTCCCCCAGTTTGAAAAATTCTTTGACGGTTATAAGAATCAGATCGAACCGGAGCAGCTGAAGAAGGAGATCTTCACCAAGCGTTTGAGGATCCAGTTCCTGACGGACTTCGGCGCTCATATGAGCCCGCAGACCGCCTTCTATCTGCTGCAGGGCATGGAGACCCTGTCCCTGCGCCTGGAGCGCCACACCCACAACGCGCAGAAGCTGGCGGAATTTCTGGAGGCGCACCCGAAGGTGGAGAGCGTCAACTACCCGGGACTCCCGTCAAACAAGTATCACAGCCTGGCGGAAAAGTACTTCCCGAAGGGGCCGGGAGCCATCCTTTCTGTCAACATCAAAGGGGGCCGGGAAGGCGCGTTAAAGGTGCTGGAGAAGGTCCGCGTCTTCGACTACATGGTAAACGTAGGCGACGCCAAGTCTTTGATCGTTCATCCGGCGTCATCCACCCACTTCAGCCAGAACCCGGAAGAGCAGGCCAGAGCCGGCGTGTACGACAACACGCTGCGCCTGTCCGTGGGCATTGAGGATACGGAGGACCTGATCCACGATCTGGAGCAGGCCTTGTCCTACGTAGAGGTGTGATGCCGTCATGGGCGAGATATACAGAGAAAAAACCACAGTGACGCTGGGAGAACCCATGACCCTGGAAGACTTTGTTGCGGCAGCCCGCCATGGTCTGCCGGTCCGGCTGTCCCAGGACAGCGAAAACCGGGTGGAGCAGGCGGAGCAGGTTTTGAGACAGTGGATCGGCCAGGGAAGAGCCATCTACGGCGCGACCACAGGTCTCGGCGCGCTCTGTGACTGCCCGGTCAGTCCGGAGGACGCCCTGCA
>CAZGED010000107.1:0-6486 GCA_964525085.1 uncultured Senimuribacter sp. | reverse complement strand
TCCTCCCGGAAGGTCTTTTCCTGCACCATACCGTGCAGGTCGGCATTGGTGGCGCAGAGGATCCGCACGTCGACCGGAATGTTCTTGACACCCCCGACCCGCCGGATTTCCTTGTTTTCCAGCGTCCGAAGCAGCTTCGACTGCAGGCGCAGCGGCATATCGCCGATTTCGTCGAGAAAGATCGTCCCGCCCGAAGCCGCCTCAAAGAGACCGATCTTGCCCTTTGCCGAAGCGCCGGTAAAGGCGCCGCTCTCGTAGCCGAACAGTTCCGATTCCAGAAGCTGTTCCGGAATGGCTGCGCAATTCACGCTGATAAACGCATGGGAAGCCCGACCTGACCACTCGTGGATCAGCTTCGCCATCATGTCTTTACCGGTTCCGCTTTCCCCCGTAATGATGATGTTGCTGTCGGTCGGTGCGATCACTTGAACTGTATGGATCACATTCTTCATGGCCGGACTTTCGGCAACAAACCGGCCTTGATCCCTGAGCCGCAGGTGGTCCAGTTCCCGCCGCAGACGAGCCGTCACGTTTCTCTCCTTTTCCAGAATCTCTTCCCACTCTTTGCTGTGCTCCAGACTCATATTATTGGTCACTACCATGACCACATCGCCCTTTTCGTTCAGAACCGGGACACTGTGGGACACGCTGGTGTTCTTTGTCTTATCGGTCAGGGGCGCTATGGCCTCCCTTTTGGTCTCAATGGCCATGAGCACCGTCGACCGTTCATAGAACCCCTCTTCGATCAGTTCTCTCACGTTCTTGCCCATCAGATAGTCCCGTCCGCCGCCGACCCGTTCCGCACCCAGTTCGTTGACAAAGATGATGGTTCCCTCTCCGTCGGTGACAAAGATGGATTCGCAGTAGTACGTATTCAGCGCGTCCAAAATCATTTCCGGTGTATAGGTTTTTCCCCCGTCCATAGCCTTGTCTCCTCTCGCCAATTCTCTTCAAAAATACCGTGTCAATCCAGCAGGATGTCCTCCACATAGTCAACCAGATTCACGCCCAGGATCTCCTGCACCCTTTCATAGACGGCTCTGTAACGCAGTCCCTGCCCCAGGATCACGTGATCTCTCCCGGCAGTGACCAGGATTACTTCCACTCCGTTCTCGATCTGAGCGGTGGACAGCACCTCCCCTGTGGACGCTTTGATGGTCATCATGGCATCCGGGAACGTCGCATGTCGCTTGCCGTTTATGTCAAGGGCCATGTATTCGTTAAAGAAATATAAACGGCAGTCTCTGTCTTCTCCGACGATCCGGAAGGAACCGCGATCCAGCGCATGATCGGTCTTTAACGTAAAATCACGGACGGTTCCCCTGCAAACGACTTCCCCGTGCAGGGCCTCCGCCAACAGCTGCGCCCTGACGGCAGGTGCATGGCCCGCGCCCCAAAGGGCGCCCAATTCCATGGCCTGCTGATACGCACCCTTGGCGCCGGTTTGTTTCAGCCAATCCAAGGTGACCGGATTTCTTGCAACGGCAACGGCTCCGCCCGCTGCCGCCGCAGCGCTGCGCACCAGATCGGATGCGTTCTCCACGGATCCGCACACCGTCAGTTCCAGATATTTTCCCGTTTCTTTTTTCCCGCCGGCCGCCGACTGCCAGACCGGTTCACCGGTTTTCTCCAGTCCCAGTGCGCCCATCATCCCCAGGGGATGGGCCCGCCCGTCACACGGGGCGTCGACAACCGGCACACCTAAAAGCGCCGCCGGGATGAACGGCTCAAAGGTGGACGAAGCACCGATCTCGCAGGCGATCAATCCGATGATCTTCTGTTCTGTCTTCTCCTGCAGCCCCTGCAGGATCACCGAATAAACTTCCGTGCTGTAATAGGCTTCCTCCGATGCCGGGGAACCGACGCCGGAGATGGTGACGATGACGCCGTCTTCTCCTCTGGCGGCCAATTCCTCCAGGGAGATCAGTTCCACGGTTCCCATCTGAATCGCATCCAGCGCTGTATTGTAACCTTCCTCAAAGTCTCCGCCGCCGCCGCAGCCTAAAATTGCGCTCCCTAAAGACAGCTGCGCGATTTCCTTCATCGTAATTTTCATTTTCATACCTCCGTAACTCAATAGAGGCACCGGAATCATATCAACTTCATTATATAGACAAACCAAGAGTCTGTCAACGGAAACAACCTTTCCCATCGGTTCGTTTGTAATGGGTACAAAGATTCAGCCGGAATCTTTAGTCTGCCTGCAATAGTATCCGCATCGGGAACCTGTTACAATCGAAGAAACAGGCGCCGGAATCATATCATCGTTTTTCGACCGCTTTGAGGGCAGCCGTTCCGTTTTCGGTCGGCTGTTCTGTTTTGACCGGCCGTTTTGATTGACCGTTTCGTTTTCGACCGGCTGTTCCGTTTTGACCGGCCGGTTCGCTTTCGGCCAGCGCCGCACCGGATTCTTTCATCTTCCTGATCTTATAGAACAGATACAACGTCTGCAGAAAATCCATATCACTGATGCCGTAGGGGATCAGCGTCCGCACCTTGTTCATCCTGTACCGCACGGTATTTTCGTGAACAAAGAGGACTTTGCCGGTTTTGACATAGTCCATGCCATTCTCCACAAAGGTGTCGATGGTGGTGAGAAGGCTGGATCTGTACTTTTCATCGTACTGTTTCAACGGAAGATACAGTTCTTGATAGTACTGCTCCAGAGCCGGTTTCCCCTGAAGCTCCATGAGAAGCCGCACAGGACCCAGCTGGCTGAAGTAAATCACGCCCTGTTTCCCATAGGAACCGGATCGCGAGGCCGTTACTGCCTCGGACAGCGCTTTGCCCAAGTCCATCAAAGCGTGCGGATTGCTGATGCCGACAACGCAGCTCGAAAGCCGGCTTCGGATCTCCGCTGCCCACTTTTCTGCCATCTGCGAAGCATCCTTTGTTCCTTCCGAAAACGTCTGTATGGCCATGACGCCTCCCCGATATTCAGAGGCGAAGGCCTGGGAGCGGCTGTTCAGCTCACTGATCAGCTTCAGCTGGTCGGCAACGCCGGACGTCCGTCCTTTTTTTGCATCCGGAACGACGCAGTGCAGGGCCACGGCCCGATCTGCAAAATTGGGATTGATCTGGTCCAGCGTTCTGCGGATCATTTCATCACTGCAGCCGGGATGGGTCAGTTCCGACAGGAGCAGTTCCGTCTGTTTTGACCTGTGATAAGAGAGTTTCAGCTCCATGATGCCGGAAATGATCAAAGAGTACGGCGTTTCTTTATCCACAAAGATCACGGGAAGCGCGTTCTGATCACACAGTCGATAGGCTTCTGCCGGAAGCCGATCCACATATTCGTCGGTGATGCAGACTGCCGAAGCCTTTACGTTGATGAAATGCTGCAGAACGCGAAGAATATATGACGGGTCTTCTTTGCCGTAGTACATGGACGTGATGTAAAAGTTTTCCCCGTAATTGGACAAGACCGCAGATGTACCGGTATCATCAAAGCGGTTGTCCAGGATGTTCACATATTGGATCACGTTGGAGAGCCCCTTATGGCCGGCCCTTACCTGTGCGTTGGACAGGATGGGAAGTTCCAGCACGTCTAAAACTGTAATATCACCCATATCACCGATCATGTTCTATCCCTCCCATGGAAATTTTTTCGACCTGTCAGCCGATCAGCCTGTCGCTTGGTACTCGGCCAGCCTGTCGCCGGCGTCCGGCCGGTTGCAACCGCCTTTGCTATATAGATTCTACAACAGAACCGGCAAAAATGCAATTTTCTTTATGATATCTATAAAGATCAGACTCATTTTTTTGTAGACGGGCTAATAGATATTCCCTGCCTCTTTTGTTAGAATAACAGTAGCATTGAAGAGCGCAGCCATTGCGCCCGAAGAAATCGCTATGATAACAATTATAATTTAACTGGCATGAAAGCAGGTGCTGCCGCCTGCTTTTATGCTGTCTGCGTCTGCGCCGCTTCGGCTCCGCGCACCCTGGGGCCGTCACCCTGTCGACACCTTTTTTTCACAAAGGTTTTACGACACCCTCTTTTCCTTCCCCCCAATTTGTGATAGAATATTGATAATTTGATGAAGCGCCGCATCCATCCGCAGAGGGCGCACCTGTGAAAAGAAGAAGAGGAGGAACCCTATGTATAAACTGCTTGTCGTCGATGACGAACCTAAAATCCGTGAGGTAATCAGAGAATATGCAGAATTTAACGGTTACGAAGTTACCGAGGCCGGTGACGGTATGAGCGCCGTAGGTCTCTGCAAGCTGAACGAATACGACCTGGTGATCCTGGATATCATGATGCCGAAGCTGGACGGTTTTTCTGCCTGCAAAGAGATCAAAAAGATCCAGGATGTGCCGATCATCATGTTGTCTGCGCGAGGGGAAGAATACGACAAACTGTTCGGTTTTGAACTGGGTATCGACGACTATATTGTGAAGCCTTTCAGCCCGAAGGAGCTGATGGCCCGCATCAACGTGATCCTGGCCCGCAGACACGCTTCCTCCCACAACAAGATCGATGTGATGAAGTTCGGAGGTCTGGAAGTCAATATGGCTGCCAGAACGGTCACCGTAGACGGCAAAAGGGTTGAACTGACGCCAAAGGAATACGAGCTGCTATTCTATCTCATTGAGAACAAGAACATCGCCCTTTCCAGAGACAAACTGCTCTCCGATATCTGGGGCTACGATTTCTTTGGTGACGACCGTACCATCGATACCCACATCAAAAATCTGCGCAACAATCTGGGGCCGTACCGTGATTACATCGTAACACTCAGAGGGGTGGGTTACAAATTTGAATTTGAAGACTAAACTTGATTTCCACAGCATCCGCTTCAAGCTGTGGATCTACTTCATCGGCTTCGCCCTGCTTTTGATCGGGCTGATTTGGTTCCTCCAAATCTTCTTTCTCAACAATTACTATAAGGAAATGAAGACGGCGGAAACCACGAAGCTGGCTGATACACTGATCAGCGCCTATGTGGATGACGATCAGAATATGGATCAGTTTTTGCAGACGCTGGATGGGATGATCCAGGCCAACGACGACGCCTATATCCGCATCCAGGTCGGCTCCAGCACGCTGTATTATCCGGAATATGAGGGGCACAGCACCCTCTATCGTTACAACATGCAGATCAGCCAGCTGCAGGACTCTCTGGAAAGGCAGCTGGAATACAGTTCTCTCGACCGGGTTTCTCAGGTCTTCAGCGCAGGAAGCAGCGCCGATCTGAAGATCCTCGCTTTCGCCTGCTATCTGCAGGAACCCCGGTCTGACCTGCTCAATTCCGCGCCGTCCACCAGTCCCATCCTGTACATCTTCACGCCGCTGTACCCGATCAAATCCACCGTCAGCATCCTGCGCGAACAGTTGGCCTATATCACCATCATCGCATCTCTGCTGGCTCTGGCTCTGGCCCTGTATCTGGCCAGCAGGATCTCCAAGCCGATCAAGGATATCACCTACTCGGCGACGGAGATGGGAAAAGGGAACTACGGCATCAAGTTCAAGGGCGGTCATTACACCGAAATTCGGGAACTGGCCGATACGCTGACCGAGGCTTCTCAGGAACTGGAAAAGACGGACATGTACCAGAAGGATCTGATCGCCAACGTGTCCCACGATCTTCGGACGCCGCTGACCATGATCAAATCCTATGCGGAAATGATCCGCGACCTGTCGGGGGATATCCCGGAAAAGCGAGACGCCCATCTGCAGGTGATCATCGATGAAACGGACCGTCTCAACGTGCTGGTCAATGACATGCTGAACATGTCCCGGATGCAGTCCCGCAAGATCGAGCTGGAATACAGCAATTTTGACCTGCGGGCCACAGCTCAGTCCCTGCTGGCTTCCTACGATATTCTGACGGAGCAGGAGGGCTATACGATCCAGTTTAACGCACCGGCTCCGATCATCGTCAACGGGGACGAAGCCCGGATCAAACAGGTGCTGTCCAACCTGATCAACAACGCGGTCAAATACTGCGGCGAGGACAAGGTCATCATCATCAACCTGAAGAAGTCTGGCAAAAAGATGCGCTGCGAGGTCATCGACCACGGCGCCGGCATCGCTCCGGATGAAATCAACCACGTCTGGGAGCGGTACTACAAGTCCAGCACCCACCATGTGCGTCCAACCGACGGCAGCGGCCTGGGGCTCTCCATCGTCAAGGAGATCCTGCTCCTGCACAAGGCCAACTACGGCGTCACCAGCAAGGTGGGCAAAGGCAGCAACTTTTGGTTTGAGATGGATGTGGTGAAGGTGAAGAAGTAGACGGGTAAACCGATTTTGAAAAAGAAAAGGGATGTTTTGTCGCGCTGTGCCGCGGCAGGCATCCCTGTTTGTATTATGTTCTTCGTGTTTTCTTATAGAGATTCTTTGGCTACTTTTCGAATCAGCGCTTCATCAGGAGCCTTCTGGTCGATCCTTGATACTTCCATGATCAGTCGGTACAAGGAGACTCCTTCCTCTGCAGCGACTTTTTCAAACAGCTTCGAATAGCTGGAATGGCACCC
>CAZGED010000106.1:0-6636 GCA_964525085.1 uncultured Senimuribacter sp. | reverse complement strand
GCCTTTGGTATGGCTGCCCATACGGGGAGACTGCTGCTGACCATCCGCGGGCAGATCGAAGCCTAAACCAGAAAAAGGGGAGACAAAGGAGAAAAAACGACACCGGAAAGCTGCCGGCGGCGGTTTCCGGTAAAACGAGCAGAGGATGATCGATATCCAAAGATCATCCGGCTGCTCGTTTTTCTTTGCCGAGAGAACCCATGGCCACGGCGACGGGCGTGGGCGGCAGACCCTTTGTCTGCAAAAAGCTGAAATAGTGTGAAAACTATATTGACAGAGGAAAGCCTCAGTGATACAATTACTTCATCGAATATAATTCAACGAAATAAATTTGATGAAAAGGAGAGGTATGATGCGTGAGAAATTTCAAACCGGGACATTTGTGCCGGAAAACATGCTGACCTGTAAGGCACTGTACAAGGCCACCGGGTTATCGGATGAAGATTTCGAACGGCCGATCATCGGAATTGCGAATTCCTTTAACGACGTAGTGCCGGGCCACAAGAATCTGCGCGAATTGACAGAACAGGTGAAATACGGCGTTTACAGGGCAGGGGGAACGCCGGTGGAGTTTGGCTGTATCGCCGTGTGCGACGGTGTCTGTACGACCCACAGCGGCTCCCGATACTCACTGCCGTCCAGAGAGATTGTTGCGGACAGCATTGAGATCATGGCGCAGGCGCACCGGATGGACGCGCTGGTGCTGATCGGTTCCTGCGACAAGACCGTGCCGGGCATGCTGATGGCCGCGGCCAGACTGGACATTCCGTGTATTTTCCTGGCAGGCGGCTGCATGCTGGGAGGTCCTGCCTTCGGCGCAAAGCGCAAATCTGACAGCACTTCCGTTGCGGAAGCTTACGGGATGTTTCAGACGGGCGACTGTACCCGCGAAGAACTGATGAATCTGCTCACGGTATCCTGTCCGACCATCGGATCCTGCCAGCATATGGCTACCGCGAACACCATGTGCTGCATCGCAGAGGCGCTGGGACTTTCCCTGCCCGGATCCGCAGCGATACCGGCCGTGTTCAATGAACGGACGCGGGCTGCCCTGCAGACGGGTGAAGCCATCGTAGAGCTGGTCAGAAAAGGGATTACAGCCAGAGACATCATTACGAGAGAATCCATCGAAGACGCAGTGAAAATTTTGCTGGCCGCCGGCGGTTCGACCAATGCTATCCTGCACATCACCGCCATCGCCCATGAGATTGGCATGGAGGCCGAGGAAGTCATGAAGATGTTTGATCGTTTTGGACAGGATGTTCCCCTGCTGGTGCGGATCAATCCTTCCTCTACCGAATACGACGCCCTGGATTTCTACTATGCGGGCGGGATTCCGGCCCTGCAGGAGGAGATGAAATCCATGCTGCATCTGGACAGTCTGACGGTAACGGGAAAGACGGTAAGAGAGAATTTGGATGGGTATCAGTATCTGTATCCGAAGAATCCGGAAGTGATCACATCTCTGGATCGGCCGTTCAGCACGCTGCCGGGACTGGTCATCCTGAACGGGAACCTCGCACCGGATACGGCGGTGGCAAAGCCTGCGGCCATTGCGGAAGAGGTCAGACAATTTACGGGGAAAGCGATCTGTTTCGATTCGGAGGATGCCTGCTCGGAAGCCATAGGAAAGCAGCAGATCAAACCGGGCCACGTGGTCGTGATCCGCTATGAAGGACCGAAAGGGGCGCCGGGCATGCCGGAGATGTACAAACCGTTAAAGATGCTCTACGGCCAGGGCCTGAACAAGTCTACGGCACTGATCACGGACGGCAGATTTTCCGGTACCAACAACGGATGCTTTGTCGGCCATATCTCACCGGAAGCCGCGGCGGGAGGCCCGTTGGCACTGGTAGAGGATGGGGATGAGATCTATATCGACGTCATCCACAAGAAGCTGGAGCTGCGCGTACCGGACGAAGAGCTGCAGCGCAGAAGACAGAAGCTCAACGATCAGCCGCCGAAGCTGGAAGGATACCTGAAGCGGTATGCGGAAACGGCCCAGTCGGCGGATCAGGGAGGCGTTTTGCGCGGATGAAACACGCTTATTCGATTGCGACGCCGGATGTGGATCCGGCAGCGAAGGTCTTCGGACTGAACGGAGACTTTGAGGAAAATCTGACGCGGATCAAAACGGCCGGTTTTGACAGCGTGGAACTGATCACCTGCAGGCCGAAGGATCTGGATCCCGGCCGGCTGGAGGACTGCCTCCGGCGCCACGGTCTGGAGGCGGTGATGATTGCGACCGGAGAGATCGCCGGCGCCGAGGGGCTGTCCCTTTCTTCGCCGGACCGTCTGCTTCGGGAGAAGACCGTGGCGCGGTTCTCTGAGTTTGCGGAGCTGGCGGCACGCCTCGGGGCAGATATCAATATCGGACGTTCACGGGGCACGCTGCTTCCGGGAGAAGAGAAAAAGACGACAGACCGAAACCTGCTGGACTCTTTCCGGCGAATCAGCGAAGCCGCAGTGGATGCAGGCGTCCGCTTTGCTTTGGAGCCGGTGGCGCCGCAGCTGATGAATTACATCAACAACATGGAGGAAGCCCTGGAGTATATAGCGCAGACCGGCTGTGAAAACTTCTCCTATATGCTGGATACGCAGCACATGTTTCTCGGAGAGAAGGAACCGCTGGAAGTGATCCGCCGCTACGGAAAGGATGCCCTTCACGTCCATCTGACCGATTCTCAGAGGCAGTATCCGGGAAGCGGCGAAATCCCCTTTGATTCGTATTTGGAAGCCTTTGCGAGGGCGGGCTACGACAAGGCGTTTTCCCACGAAAGTCTGCCCGTGCCGGACATGTATACCTGTATGGAACGGTCCATGGCTTACATCAAGCCGCGGTTGGACCGCTATGATGCGAAAGGAGGAAACGCATGAAAATCGGATTTATCGGTGTGGGAAACATGGGAAGACCCATGGCCCTGCATCTCTTAAAGAAGACCGGCCGGCTGTACATCTATGATGTCAGCGCGGCGGCTGTCGAGAAAATGGAAAAGAACGGGGCGGAGTATCTGACGCTGCCCGAGATGGCGCAGCAGTGCGAGATCGCTTTTATGATGCTGCCCAACGGAAAGATCTGCAGAGACACGCTGTTCGCCGGCGACGGCCTCGCCGCAAAAAAGGGGGCGCTGCGTCTGGTCGTGGATATGAGCTCTGTCACGGCGGCGGATGCAAAGAACTGTGCAGAGGGCCTTGCAAAGCAGAAGATTGGCTTTCTTGACGCGCCGGTCAGCGGCGGCATGGCGAAGGCGCAGGACGGGACCCTGGCCTTTATGGCAGGCGGAAGCGAAGACGACCTGGAGCTGGCGCGGCCTTATCTGGAGGCGATGGGCACTTCCGTGGAGCGCATCGGTGACGTGGGCAGCGGTTGTGTGGCCAAGCTGGCCAACCAGATCATCGTGTCGGCCCTGCTGGGCGCGGTCGGAGAGGCCTTTACCCTGGCCGCGAAGGCAGGCGTGGACCCGGCAAAGGTCTATGAAGCGATCAAAGGAGGCCTTGCCCAAAACAGGCTGATGGACAGCTATATGCCGAAAATTCTGGAACGCGATTTTCAGCCGGGCGGTGTCTTGGCGCTGAATCTGAAGGACGTGAACAATATTTTGGCAACGGCAGAAGAAGTGGGCGCTCCGGTTCCTTTGACCGAGCTGATGAAGAAAATCATGACATCGGAAGAATTAAAAAACTGCCAGACGGAAGACCATCGGGCGGTAGTGAAGTACTTCGAACAGAAGGGCGGCGTAATCATACAGCCGAAGGGTTAAGACTCGGACCGGTATAAGGTCAGGACACGGGACATGATCCGGTTCATCTTCTCATGCAGATCGTAACTGCCGTTTTGGTAGAGCCAGTCCAGAACGATACCCCGGGCAAAGAGCATCAGCTCCTGCACGATGGCCGCCGTGTCCATGGCTGTCGTAACCTGGCCGCAATTCTGGCCGTCGCTGACCAGCCGTCCCAGGAGATCGTAGGTGTAACGCTCTTTTGGAATTTCCAGTTTGGCAGAAGGGGCAAACCATTGCTTGTTCAGTTCCAGGCTCAGGGACAGAAGAAAGTCGCAGTACAGCTGGAAAAAGCAGAGAATGCGCTCGGAAGCGGTGTCGCCTGTGACCGCATCCGTCTTCTCCAGGAAGAAATCATCGAATCGGGCGTAGTGGGAGAAGACCACATCATCCTTGGAAGTGTAGTAGTGGTAAAAAGAACCGACAGACACGCCGGCTTCTTTACAGATATCGCTGATCTTCAGGTTGTGAAAGCCGTTCTTTTCGAGGACTTTCAGGGAGGCCTGATAGATTTTTTCCCGGGTTTCCATGGCTTTAATATCGCGGCTGGTTAAGTGGTCTTTGGTCTGCTTGTACATAAGGCGCTCCTTTCTGACCGTCGTTGCTTTTGCGTTTGTATTATACCAAAACAACGGCAAAGAATCAATAGGTAATAAAATTAGGAGGTAATTTTATATGGAAAAAATATATCAAATGATTCAGCAACATGCGGAAGAAGTTTTGGAAAAGACCATCGCATGGCGCAGAGATTTCCATCGGCATCCGGAGCTGGGAAATCAGGAAGTGAGGACGGCCGGCATTGTGGCGGACCATTTAAGAAACATCGGCGTCGATGAGGTCTATGAGCATCTGGGAGGTTCCACCGGCGTGATCGGCATTCTCCACGGCGCCTTTGACGGACCAACAGCAGGCCTGCGGGCCGACATGGACGCCCTGCCGATCAAAGAGGTTTCCGGCGTGCCGTTCGCTTCGACCGATACCCAGCACTGGGGCGACCAGGGCGAGGTGCCGGTCATGCACGCCTGCGGCCACGACATCCATACCTCCATGCTCATGGGAGCCGCGGAAGTTTTGACGAAGATGAGAGAGGAAATTCACGGCAAGGTGATGTTCGTCTTCCAGCCTGCAGAGGAACACCACGCTTCCGACTGGGTCGGAAAATCCGGCGCGGCGGCCATGGTGGAGGAAGAAGTGTACCAAAAGAACAGACCGGATGCTTTTCTGGCGCTGCATGTTGAAACCGATGCGCCGGAGGGCAGCGCCGGTGATATCGTGCTGGTGCCGGGACTGGCGGGCGGATTCTGCATGTGGATCTTCAAGCTGCAGGTGCATGGCCAGGGCGGACACGGCGCGTCTCCATGGGTCGGCACGGACGCTTTGGTCAATGGAGCAGAGATCCTCATGGGTCTGCAGACCATCATCAGCAGAAACGTAGACGTCTATCACAACGATGCGACCCTTTCCATCGGGACCTTCCACTCTGGCAAAAAGTTTAACGTGGTTTCTGATTTGACCACCATGGAAGGCGCCATTCGTTTTACCGATCTGGACAAGAAGGAGTACATGAAGGAGCGGTTTGAAGAGGTCGTAAACCACATTGCGGCCAGCGGAAGATGTACGGCAGACGTGGAGTGGAACTGGTTCCCGCCGCTGTATAACGATGCAAAAGTGGTCGCCGGACTGAAGCCGAGGCTGGCGCAGGTGATCGGGGAGGAGAAGATCATCGAGGACAGAGAAAGAATCTTCAAATTCCTGGACGACTATGCGTTTTTCCTGGAGCAGACTCCCGGCATTTACGCCACACTCAGCGTCGTGAATGATCCGGAGGATGATTACAAGACCCATCAGATCCACGATGCGGACTTCCACGCAAATGAAAAAGCTTTGATCAACGGGATCGAAACACTGGTAACCTTTGCGGCGACTTACGGCCTTGACGGTTCGGAAAAATAAGAGAGGAGGATGAACCGTATGAACAGAAATTTAGACAATGATCACATTTTGCACTATGTATGGGGCGCAAACTTCCCAAAACTGGTCAAAGGGGAAGGCATCTATCTGTATGACGTAGACGGGAAGCGATACATCGACGGATGCAGCGGTGCGGTGAGCAGCAGCCTCCGCCACGGAAGGAAAGACATGGCCCAGGCCCTCTATGACCAGGCGTCCACCCTGGCTTATGCGCTGCGCCATATTACGACTTCTCAAATCCTGGAAGAAGCGACGGACAAGATGGCGGAAATGTACGGCATGGACCGGTTCTTCCTGGTTTCCGGCGGTACGGAAGCCAATGAAATTGCCACAAAGCTGGCGCGGATCTATTGGGCGGAAAAAGGCAAGCCGATGAAAAACAAGATCATCAGCCGGTGGCAGAGCTATCACGGCTTTTCTACAGATGCGCTGAGCTGGGGCGGCAGCATCGCCCGCAGGAGAGAGTTTATTCCGCAGCTTCAGGAGGACGGCCACATCGCGCCGCCGTACTGCTATCGCTGCTGGTTCGGGAAAGAATGCGGCAAGTGTGATTTTGCGTGTGCGAATGCGCTGGAAACGGAGATCCGATGCAGAGGCGCGGAAACCGTGGCGGCCTTTATCTGCGAGACCATCAGCGGAACGACTCTGGCAGGTGTCACCCCGCCGGACGGATATTATCAGAGGATCCGGGAGATCTGCGACAAGTATGACGTGCTCTTCATCGTTGACGAGGTGCTCTGTGGCAGCGGCCGTACAGGCAAAATGATGGCCATCGATCACTATGGTGTCCGTCATGATATCGCTACCATGGCGAAATCCATGGGCGGCGGATACTTCCCGGTCGGCGCAGTGGCATGTACAGAGAAGATTGCGGAGCCGATCAGAG
>CAZGED010000105.1:0-6670 GCA_964525085.1 uncultured Senimuribacter sp. | reverse complement strand
CCTGCCGACGAGGAGGATCAAAGCCGCATCCAAAAGCACCTGGCGGAGCGCGACGGCTGGGGCTTTGAGACCCTGGAGCAGGGCCGCAACATCTGCGGAGCCTTGGCAGGCAGCACGGAGAGCGGCGCGGTGGACCGCAGGGGCGCCTTTCTGCTGGACAGCGTGACGGCGCTGCTCTCCAACGAGATGTTTGGACCCGGCGGCAGCTTTGACCCTGACGCAGGCAGCCGCGTGGCCGAGGAGCTGTGCGCTTTTGCCGAAAAGACCGGCAATACGGTCTTTGTCAGCGACTACATCTACTCCGACGCCCGGTGCTTTGATCCGTGGACGGAAGCCTACCGGCAGGCGCTGGCTTACATCGACCGGCGGCTGGCGGCCGTGTGCGATCAGGTCATCGAGGTGGCCTACGGCCATATTTACGCATACAAGGAGAATCGGGAGGAAACGGGATGCGGTTTATAATCGGTTTTTTCATGGCGTGGGGAAATTTCATCACCCTTCCCTGCCCGTACAAAAGGTGGGACGGCTCGCTGAAAAACATGATGCTGGCTTTCCTGCCTTCGGTGGGGGCCGTGATCGGCCTGCTTTGGATGGCCCTTCTGTGGGTCGTCTGGCAGCTGGGACTGCCCCTTTTGATCGCCAGCCTGGTGATGACCTTCTACATTTTCGCGGTGTGCGGATTCATGCACCTGGACGGTTTTATGGACTGCAACGACGCCATTCTGTCCCGGCGGCCCATAGAAGAGCGGCAGCGGATTCTGAAGGATTCCACTGTGGGAGCCTTCGCGGCGGTGACTCTGGCGTTTCTGCTGATCGCCTGGTTCGCGGCCATGTCTACGGCCCTTGTTTCTCTGGATTACGGTGCGCTGCTCCTGCTGCCGGTGGTGAGTCGGGCCGTGGCGGGACTCCATGTCCTGACCTGTGCGCCCATCGGTCACAGCCAGTATGTGAAGGACTACGAAGCGCCGGACCGGTGGAAGTACCGGGCGGCGGTGGCTGTACAGCTGGTCCTGTGGGTCTTGCTGGCGGTTTTGCTTTCGGCGGCGCCGGAGAGGACTTTGCTCATGGCGGCCGTGGAAGCGGTGACGGCGGTGCTGGCCTGTCTGTACGCGCGACGGCAGCTGGGCGGCATGAGCGGCGATATTGCGGGGTACACGATCTGTATCAGTGAGTTGGCCGGAATCCTGGTTCTGGCCGTATGGTAAATTTGAGGAATCGAGGCGATACGATGATATTGATTTTTGGCGGTGCTTATCAGGGAAAGCTGGACTACGCCCTGAGCACCTGGCATTTGACGGAAAAGGACGTGTATCACTGTGACATGGAGACCATGGTGATCAATTTTGACAAGAAGATTATCGCTGACGCGGAGCGGTTCGTCCTCGCCTGCGTCAAAGAGGGCATCAGCGCCAAAGAGTGCCTGGAGGACAATCTGGAACGGCTGCGGGACAAGATCGTCATCTTTGACGACATCTCTCAGGGGGTTGTGCCTGTGGACAAGACGGAGCGGGCATGGCGGGAGATGACCGGCCGCTGCATGACCTATCTGGGCCAGGAAGCGGACGAGGTCATCCGCGTGTTCTGCGGCATCGGCAGCAAAGTAAAATAGGAGTCAGGGTGAGGGAATGGTATCGAAAATTTATCTGATCAGACACGGTATTACAGAAGGAAACGAAAAGCACTGGTATTACGGCGGGGCGGACCTGCCTTTGACCGAAGGAGGCAAGCAGACCCTGCGAGCCCTGGCAGCAAAGGGTGTCTACCCGGATCTGCCGGAGGATGCGGACCTGTACACCACAGGCCTGACGCGCACAGAGGAAACCTGTGAAATTTTGTTCGGGCAGCGGGAACACCGGGTAATCCGGGAACTGCGGGAGATGGAGTTTGGTGAGTGCGAGTGCCGTACCTACGAGGAGCTGTCCCAATGTCCGGACTTTGAAAAGTGGGCCTGGGACGAGACCGGAGACGTGGCTCTGCCCGGCGGCGAGTCCAAGAACCGGTTTGCCGGCAGGATCAAAGAGGGTCTGGCGGAACTGATCGCCTATCACCGCCTGCGGGAGCTTTCCCATCGGCACAACGGAAAACCGTCGGTCTCCGCCGTAGTCTGTCACGGCGGCGTGATCTCCGCCGTCATGCAGCAGCTGTTCCCGGAAGAAAAGGGCAGCATGTGGGACTGGATGCCGTCGCCGGGCTTTGGATACGTGGTCATCTTTGAGAATGGAGACGTGGCCGGATATGAGAAGATCGCAACAGGAAACGGCGGCGCTCAGAATCGATGAGGCCGTCTCTTTTTAGATTGCGGATCTCCCGCATCATGGCGGACCGGTCTACGGCCAGATATTCCGCCAGGTCGCCCAGGGTGCAGGGAATCTCGAAAAATTCTTCGTCCTTGGCGTCGCAGGAGGTCTGGATGTAGCGGAGATAGGCCAGCAGCTTTTTCCGGGTCGTCGGCTGGCTCAGTATGTTGATGTGAAGGGAAAGCTCCTGGGATTTCTGCGCGGTCATGACAAAGAGGTTGCTGATCAGCTGAGAGTGATGCTGACAGGCCTTTTCGCAGGGCGTGATCAGATGCTGAAACCGGATGAAGACCACGTGACAACGGCTTTCCGCGGTGACGATGTATTCGTAGTTTTCCAACGGAAGGGAAAAAGGCTCGCCGAAGAGATCGCCTTCCCGGTAGTTTTCCAGCAGGCTGGAATCGCCGTTCTCTGCGATGTAGGAGAGCTTGGCGGCGCCGGAAAGGAGAATCCCCACGTGGTCCAGCCCGTCGGAATAGGCCAGAATGGTTTCTCCGGGCTGGTAGAGCCTGTGGTTCGGCTCGAAGCAGAGGATCATCTTCTCCAGCGCGTCCCGGGATATGTTGTCGGTGAAATAACGTTTCTTCATAAGCGCCTCCCTATTATTTTTAATTTTCTTCATTTTAACATAAATTTGTTGCATTTGCCACAACTACGTGCGCCTTTGGCAAGTATAATATAGATCATAGAACCAAAGTCCATGAAAAGGAGGTAAACGATGTTATACAAGACAACGCAAGAGCATGAGGATCTGAGAGCGAAGATCAGGGCCTTCGCAGAAGAGGAAGTGAAGCCGGTCGCTTTCATGATGGATCAGAACAATGAATTCCCCCACGATATGGTGAAAAAACTGTCGGAAATGGGGCTGATGGGGATTCCGTACCCGACAAAGTACGGTGGAGCGGGGATGGACGTCCTCAGCTACGCGATTGCCGTAGAGGAGCTGGCCAGAGTGGACGGCGGGGCAGGCGTAATCCTCTCTGCCCACGTATCTTTGGGCTCGTACCCGATCTTCGCTTACGGAACAGAAGAGCAAAAGCAGAAGTACCTGGTTCCGCTGGCAAAGGGTGAAAAGCTGGGCGCTTTCGGTCTGACGGAGCCTAACGCGGGCAGCGACGCAGGCGGAACCGAGACCACGGCGGTGCTGGAAGGCGACCATTACCTCCTCAACGGGGGCAAAATTTTCATCACCAACGCGCCGATCGCCGACACCTATGTGGTCTTTGCCGTGACGACGCCGGGGATCGGAACCCGGGGCATCAGCGCATTCATCGTAGAAAAAGGCTGGGAGGGATTTGACTTTGGCGACCATTATGATAAAATGGGTATCAGGTCATCTTCCACAGCAGAGCTGATCTTCAACGACGTCAAGGTTCCGAAGGAAAACCTTCTGGGCAAAGAGGGAGAAGGTTTCAAGATCGCCATGTCAACGCTGGACGGCGGCAGAATCGGAATCGCCTCACAGGCACTGGGTATCGCCCAGGGTGCTTTTGAGCACGCGGTTGCATATGCCAAGGAAAGAGTACAGTTCGGTATACCGATCGCCCACCAGCAGGTCAACTCCTTTAAGATCGCCGACATGGCCACCAAGATCCGCTGCGCCAGATTCTTGGTCTACAGCGCGGCTGAACTGAAGGAAGCCCACGAGCCTTACGGTATGGAATCCGCCATGGCGAAGCAGTACGCGTCCGACATCTGTCTGGAAGTGGTCAACGACGCCCTGCAGATCTTCGGCGGCACCGGATATCTGAAAGGCATGGAGGTAGAGCGGGCGTACAGAGATGCGAAAATCTGTACCATCTACGAAGGAACCAACGAGATCCAGAGGGTGGTTATCGCGTCCCATATCATCGGAAAAGCGCCGAAGACCAATGCTCCTGCAGCACAGGCAAAGGGTCCGATTACCGGTCACAGAAAGAAACTGATCTTTGCCAAGGGAACGGCTCAGGAGAAGGTAGATTCCCTGGTCGAGGCTCTGAAATCCGATGGGTTCGACTTTACTGTCGGCATCGACCCGATGACGCCGATCACCCTGGCGGACAGAGTGGTCAGCGCCGGCAAGGGCATCGGCAGCAAGGAAAATATGAAGCTGATCGAGGATCTTGCGTATCAGGCAGGCGCCGCTATCGGCTCATCCAGACCGGTTGCCGAGACTTTGAAGTATGTGCCGCTTGACAGATACGTGGGCATGAGCGGTCAGAAATTCACAGGCAATCTGTATATCGCCTGCGGCATTTCCGGCGCCGGCCAGCATCTGAAGGGCATCAAGGAAGCAACCACCATCGTCGCGATCAATACAAATAAAAACGCGCCGATCTTTAAGAACGCGGACTACGGCATCGTAGGCGACGTCAATGAAATTCTGCCGCTTCTGACGGCAGCACTGGATAACGGAGAGCCGAAGAAACCGGCGCCTCCAAAGGTGAAGATGAAGAAGCCGACGGTCAAGAAGGCGGCTTCCCCGTGGACCACGTACGTCTGTGACGGCTGCGGCTACGAGTATGATCCGGCCGTGGGCGACCCGGAGAACGGCGTCAGTCCGGGAACGGTCTTCGAGGCGTTGCCGGAAGAGTGGGTATGCCCGCTTTGCGGAGAATCGAAAGAAGGTTTTGTCATAGTAGAAAAGGATAAGGAGGAATAATCATGCATTGTGTGAGAAAAGTAACAGAAGATTTATACTGGGTGGGAGCTAACGATAAGCGTTTGGCCCTCTTTGAGAACATCCACCCGATTCCAAGGGGAACTTCCTACAACTCCTACGTGTTGCTGGATGAGAAGACTGTCCTGTTTGATACAGCGGACTGGTCCGTGTGCAGACAGTTCCTGGAGAACATCGAATACGTGCTGGACGGAAGACAGCTGGATTATCTGGTCATCAATCACATGGAGCCGGATCACGGCGCGTCCATCGAAGAGATCCTGATGCGCTATCCTGATGTGAAGGTCATCACCACATCAAAGGCCGTTATGATGATGAATCAGTTCGGCTTCCCGGTAAAAGATGTCACGGAAGTAAAGGAAGGCGACACCATGTCCTTCGGTAAGCATGAAGTCACCTTTGTCATGGCGCCGATGGTTCACTGGCCGGAAGCCATGGTCACCTTTGATACGACAAACGGCGTGCTGTTCTCTGCCGATGCCTTCGGCTCCTTCGGTTCCCTGGACGGCAGACTCTTTGCCGACGAGGTCAACTTTGAGCGGGATTGGCTGGACGACGCCAGAAGATATTACACCAACATCGTAGGAAAGTACGGCCCGCAGGTGCAGAAGCTGCTGAAAAAAGCCGGCGGCTTGGACATCAAATATCTCTGCCCGCTCCACGGACCGGTCTGGAGAGAAAACATCGGCTGGTTCATTGAGAAGTACGACAAATGGTCCCGCTATGAGCCGGAGGAAAAGGGCGTATTGATCGCTTACGCTTCCATGTACGGCAACACGGAAAGCGCCGCCAACATTCTGGCCGCCAAGCTTTGTGAAAAGGGTATGACCAACATTTCCATGTACGACGTATCCTGCACCCACGTGTCCTATCTGATCGCGGACGCGTTCAAGTACAGCCATATGGCTCTGCTGTCGGTCACCTACAACCTGAAGGTATTCCCGGTGATGCAGGCATTTATCGACGACATGGCCGCGCTGAACCTGCAGAAGAGAATGGCAGCGGTCGTCGGCAGCGGAACATGGGCGCCGCAGGCAGGCCCGACCATGGTGGAGGAGTTGGACAAGCTGAAGGAGTTCACCCTTCTGGGCGAGCAGATGACCATCCTGTCCTCCCTCAACGATGCTACCTATCAGGAGCTGGAGGAGCTGGCGGATACCATCGTGGACAGCATGAAATAAAGGCGGATCCGGAGATGCTGCTGTAAAAAAACAGTGGCGCTTATCCGGGAATCCGTGAAAGAATGATATGGTAAAAGGCGAGTTGGGCTTTGACGCTGAATCTGCGTGTATTGCCCGCTCGCTTTTCCTTTGCAAATCTGTTTGTAAAAATAAACTTGTTACGCACGATCCCTTTCTACGCTACGGGAAAAGACACTCCCGGGCGGACTGCTGGGGGACTGTAAGGCAGACCGCTGAGCAGCGCTTGAGCGAGAAGCCCCTGCCTCTATGCGAAGCATAGGCGGTGGGAGTATGTCACACGCTGGTCATGAACATCCTGGCTGCAGCCAGATCCAGCGCGTTGTCCCGGCTTACCCGGACCGTATACGCGTCAACCCGCTCCGCCCCGGGATACCATGCGGCTGCCCTTGCCCGCTGAAAATCCTTGAAGCACAGCTCCATGGTATAGGTGTCCGCGGCTTTTTTCGCCGCAGGTATCGGACCGGAGAAAATGCTCGCGGTCTCCGCCTCGATCTCCTCGATGACGTCCTGAG
>CAZGED010000104.1:0-6674 GCA_964525085.1 uncultured Senimuribacter sp. | reverse complement strand
AGCGATTCCTGCGGTGTCACATTATGATCTGTGGTGATGGCGACCTTTACGCCGGCGTTTACCAAAACCGCCGCAGTATCAAAGGATTTATTCCGCAGCTCATACTTTGACTTGGAGCCAAAGGTCGGCCCCACGATGGCGGGGAACCCTGATTTTGCCACATGTTCCGCGATCAAGTGTCCATCAGTACAATGATCCAGAGTTGCCCTGACGTTGAATTCCTTGCAGATTCTGATCACGGTGCAGATATCGTCGCTGCGGTGGCAATGCGCTTTGATCGGGATCTCTCTGTCGATGACACGCACCATGGCCTCCATGCCCAGGTCCGTCTTGAAATACTCGCCCTTTTCGGCAGCCCTTTCTTTCTCCGCCTTGTAGTCCACCGCGTCCTGCAGACACTTTCGCAGCAGGAAAGCCACGGAGGCTCTGGTGTTAGGCTGTTTGCCATGGCGTCCGAAATCCCTCGGATTCTCACCAAAGGCGCACTTCATGGCTGCATCCGGCACCAATACCATGTCATCTACGACAAGGGAACCGTTGTTTTCAACGATGACCGCGGTCCCTGCCACAACGCCGCCGCTGCCAAAGCCGGTGCACATGGTTGTAACACCGCCGGTCAGCGCATCGTGGAAGGCAGTATCCCCGGGAAACAGCGCATCGATAGAGCGCATTTCCGGCGTCACAGGTTCGTTTTCACAGATATCATCGCCCTCCCACTGGATGCCTTCTTCGTACATTCCGATATGGGAATGGGCCTCGATGATGCCGGGCGTTACAAAGCAGCCGGCGGCATCGATATCATCGCCGGCGCTGCCGGCGGCAAGGTTCGGCCCGATCTCGGCAATGGTTTCGCCTTCGATTCTGATATCCATCGGTTCAAAGGTTCCGGGCCCGTCTAAAAATAGTTTTGCATTCTTTATGATCATGTTTCGTTTCCTATCCTTCATACCGTACACATGCCACCTGATGCTCAGGTCCCACGTCAATCAGGTTCAGATCGTGTCCGGTGCACATTTCCGTGGCGTATGGGCAACGGGCGGCAAAGCGGCATCCCGGCTTCGGATCAATCGGACTGGTGATTTCCCCTTTGATCAGCTCCCGCGGCTTGTCTCTGTAGGCCAGATCCGGAATCGGAATCGCGGAAAGCAGCGCTTTGGTATAAGGGTGCTTCGGATCGTCAAACAGCTCGTGGGACGGCGCGTATTCCACCACCTGACCCAGGTACATGACCGCGATATGGGTGGAGATATGCCGCACCACGGAAAGGTCGTGAGTGATAAACATATAGGTCAGGCCCATGGAATCCTGAAGGTCCATCATCAGATTCAGAACCTGGGCCTGAATGGATACGTCCAAAGCGGATACCGGTTCGTCGCAGACGATAAAACTCGGATTCAATGCCAGCGCTCTGGCGACACCGATACGCTGGCGGCGTCCACCGTCCAACTCGTGGGGGTAGCTGTTGGCAAGCCTCTTCGCCAGCCCTACGGTTTCCATCAGCTCCAGGATTCTCCGATCCTTTTCGGCTTTATCTTTGTAAATATGATTTACCTTTAACGGCTCTTCGATGATCTGGCTGACGGACATTCTCGGATTCAGGCTGGCATACGGATCCTGAAAGATGATCTGCATCTCTGACCGCATGGCCTTCATTTCGGCAGATTTTAATTTCAGAATGTCTTTGCCTTCATACAGCACTGTGCCGGACGTGGCAGGGAGCAGTCTCAGGATCGTTCTTCCCAGCGTGCTCTTTCCGCAGCCGGATTCGCCTACAACGCCCAGGGTGTGGCCCTTTTCAATCGTAAGGTTCACATTGTCCACCGCGTGAAGCATGCCGGAACCGGTCTTAAAATATTTCTTTAAATTTTTCGTCTCGATGAGTGGTGTTCCCATAATTAATTCTCACCTGCCTTTAATTCTTCATAAAGGTGGCATCTGATCGAATGCGTTCCTTCCGTGAACACTTCCGGCTGCTGTGTCCGGCACTGCTCGGTGCAGTGAAGGCATCTCGGATGGAATTTACATCCTGTCGGCAGGTCCATCGGATCCGGCATCAGGCCGTCAACCGGCTTCAGCCGTTTCGAGTCGCCCTGCAGGCTTGGAAGAGATCCGAACAGTCCCTTCGTATAAGGATGATGCGGCTTCTCAAAATCAAAAATATCGTATACGGAGCCGATTTCAATAATCTCACCGGCATACATGATCGCTACATTATCGCACATCTGACAAACGATGCCCAGGTCATGGGTGATCAGGATCATGGAAGTATTCAGTTCCTTCTTCAGATTGCTCATCATGTCCAGAACCTGATTCTGTACGGTAACATCCAGTGCCGTCGTCGGCTCATCAGCCAGAAGCAGCATCGGATCACAGACCAGAGCCATGGCGATGACAACGCGCTGCTTCATGCCGCCGGAAAACTGGTGCGGATATTCATACTTTCTGTCAGGCGGAATTCCGACCAGCTGCAGGACATTGTCCACCCGCTCTTCAACTTCGTTCCCGGAAAGATTCGGGTGATGCGTCTCGATGGCCTCTCCGATCTGGTCGCCGACAGTCAGCACCGGATTCAAAGAAGTCATCGGATCCTGGAAGATCATACTGATATGGCTGCCACGGATATCGCGCATCTCATCTTCGGAGTATGCGGTCAGATCCCTGCCTTCAAATTCAATTTTTCCTTTGCTGATGTTTCCTACTTTCGGCGGCAGCAACTTCAGGATGGACAACGCCGTCGTCGTCTTTCCTGCGCCGGTTTCGCCTACCAATCCAAAGGTTTCTCCCCTCTTCAGCTGAAAAGAGATCCCATTTACAGCGTGTGCTGTGCCCTCACTGGTGTCATACTGCACCCACAAATCCTCAATATTCAGGAGGATGTCATGATTCTTGTTTTCCATCTATATCTCCTCCTTAATCCTTCAGAGTCGGGTCGATCGCATCACGAAGCGCGTCGCCGAGCAGATTCAGCGCCAGCACGGTAATAACGATGGCAAGTCCCGGAAAAATGACCTGATGTGGGAAATAACGGATCTGCGCCTGCGCTTCACTGAGCATGGCACCCCATTCCGGAGCAGGCGGCATAACGCCCAGTCCCAGATAGCTGAGGCCGGAGGCAGCTATGATGACGTATCCTACGCCCAACGTTGCCTGTACGATCAAAGCCGCCAGGGTATTCGGGAAAATGTGCTGCGCCATGATGTGGATGCTGCTCCCTCCTACGGCGACAGAAGCTTCCACAAACTCGTTGTCTCTGATGGACAGTACCGAGGAGCGGATGATCCTCGCATAGCCGGGGATATCTCCCAGCGCGATGGCGATGATCAGGTTCGCGAAATTCGGGCCCAGGGCGGATACCACTGCAATCGCCATCAACGTGGACGGAATCGCGATAAAAACGTCGGTCAGACGCATGATGATGTTATCGGTCTTTCCGCCGAAGTATCCGGCGATACAGCCCAATATGCTTCCCACTGACAGACTGATCAGCGTGGAAGAGAAGCCGATGAACAGAGAATATCTGGCGCCGTAAACGATACGGTTAAAGATATCCCTGCCCAGAGAATCTGTTCCGAAGATGTGCTCCATAGACGGTGTCTGCAGCTTATTGCCAATGTCCTGATTGATGACATCTGTTTCATAATCCAGAAAAATAATGCCATAAATGCATAGCAGTATGATAACGCCCAGCATGACCAGGCCGATGATCGTCTTATTATTTCGGATAAAACGGTGTCCGACATCCTGCCAGAAGCTGCGGCTTTCCTGCACCTCCAGCGCCAGTTCAAGGTTTTTAGCTTTGCGGTTGAACATTACTAATCTCCTTTCTTCTGGATTTGCGGGTCCGGTTCTTGAATCCGTACTGTGCTTTGATTCTCGGATCGATGAATGCGTAGGAAATGTCAACGATCAGCGTAATTACACTGAACAAAAGAGACATGAAAAGCACGCAGCCCATCACCAGAGGCACGTCTTTCGAACGGACGGACAACAAGGTCAGCGTCCCGACGCCGGACATGCCGAACACCGTCTCCGTGATCACGGAGCCGCCCAGCGCCCATCCAAAGTTGACGCCCATGGTCGTAACGACAGGGAGCAGCGCATTTCTGATCGCATGCTTCCAGATAATCTTGTTCTCCTTGACGCCTTTTGCTCTCGCCGTTCTCATGTAATCGGAGCGCAGGGTTTCCAGCATGCTGGAACGGGTCATCCTCATGATCTGCGCGACCGAAAGCAGGGAGACGGTAAACGCCGGCAAAATGAAACAGGAAAAGGAATCCGATCCCGTTGCCGGCAGCAAATTGAGATTGACCGCAAAGATCAGCATCAAAATCATACCGAGCCAGAAGGACGGCATGGCCGTAAATACCAGCGCTATGATAGAGAGCGCATTATCGGCGAAAGAATTCTTTTTGATTGCTATGTACACGCCCAACGGTATGGACATGACGGCGGTCAGGAAAATGTCCAGCACCGAAAGCAATAAAGTCGTAGGAAATCTCTCTGCAATCTCACTGACCACGCTGCCGCCGGTTCTATAGGAGGTTCCCATATCTCCATGCAGCAGATCGATCATGTAGTTCACGTATTTTACAGGAAGAGGGTCGTTGTATCCCAGTTCATCGTTGAGCTGGTCGATGGCCTCCTGAGAAGCGCGTTCCCCCAAGATCAACCGGGCCGGGTTGCCCGGCGTCAGTGATATAATCGTAAAGATTATGATTGAGATACCGATCAGAACCGGTATCATCATAACCAGTCTTTTCAATATATACTTATACATATTATCACTCCATGAATAAAAGTGCCAGGCCTTCCCATGTGAAAAGGCCCAGCTCTTTTTAATTTAGCGTATTGTTGTCTTCTTCATGCAATACTTCAGGTCTAGTTCCACGCGTAATCATATACATAGTAGAAGCCGCAAGGTGGAATCTCGACGCCGGTCAGGTCGGAATTGTAAGCCGCCACATCGACTCTCCAGTAGAGCGGTACATAGACTGCCGCCGTCTGGTAGATTTCCTCCAGTTCCGCATAGATCTCAGCTCTCTTATCCTGATCGGTTTCTACACGTCCCGCTTCCAGAAGAGCTTCCGTTTCGTCCGTACCGTATCCGGTGTAGTTTCCGGACAGGTCGTCTTTCTTATACAGGGAATAATAACCGACATCCGGATCCATGACTACATAGGACCATCCCATGATCATCATTTCGTAATCCAGATTCTCAAGATCCTCCCAGAACTTTCCGGTTTCGATCAGATCGATGGTCAGATCAATGCCGATCTCTTTCAGATTGGCCTGAATGATCTGCGCCTGCGTACTTCTGCTTTCCGGAATGCTCATGTGAATCTCAAAACCGTCTTCATAGCCGGCTTCCTTCATCAGCTCTTTTGCTGCCTCTACATCGTATGGAAGCGGATCAAAGTCAGGATCGTATCCCAGAACGCCCTCTGCGATGAAGGTGTTGGTAGGAACGCCGTAGCCGTCCAGTGAGCCGTCAATCAGCTCCTGTTTATTGATTACCTTGGCAATCGCCTGACGGACTCTGACATCGCTCAGTTCCTTCACATTGGTGTTCATGCCGATGAAATAGAAGGCCGTGGAAGGCTCCTGCAATACGGTAATGCCGTCCTTCTCCGACAACGCCTCGATATCAGCCGTTGCCACGTTCAGGCACAAGTCGATCTCACCGCTCTCCAGCGCCAGCGCCGCCGTGCTGGAATTCTGAATTACCTTGTAAGTCAGATTCTTGATGGCAGGCGCGCCCTGATAATAGTCTTCGTAAGCCTCGAATTCAATCTTGTCTCCCTGCGCCCAGTTCTTGAACTTGTACGGGCCGGAGCCGATCGGGGCTTTAGACATGTCCACCTCGCCGTTTTCGTCATAGAAATCTTCTTTTACGACCTGGGAATAGGTGGTGCACAAAGACAGGAACGGTGCATACGCATACTGTAACGTGACCTGTACCGTCTTTTCATCCAACACCTCAACGGAATCGATATAGTTCATATACGGTCCGGTGTAGGAGGACTCAACCGCAGCCTCCAGAGAGTACTTGACGTCCTCTGCCGTGATCGGATCGCCGTTATGGAAGGTCGCATCCGTCCTCAGTGTAAAGGTGTACACCAGGCCGTCATCGGAGATCTCCCATTTTTCAGCTAATGCGGGAACGATTTCGGAATCGTTGTTCATACGGACTAACGGTTCATACACGTTAGACAGGATCGACATCGTCAAGGTGTCGTTGACCCGCAGGGGATCCAACGCTGTAGCATCGGAATCAATACCGATGGTCAGGGAATCCTTTGCTTCGCTGCTGCCGCTGTCGCTTCCGCACGCGGTGATCGAGAACAATAGGGTTACAACCATCAGAATTGCAATAATCTTTCTCGCTTTCATTAATTTTTTTCCTTTCTCATTTCAGTGTGTTTGCACAATGATTATACCTTTTTTTTGGTACAAAGTCAATTATTACGTCCATACCTTTATGATATTGGGGCAAAGGTAAAATAAAAAAGGGCAGTGCTCCATCCCGCATGATAGAAGCTCTGTCCATTTTTTACGAAACTGCCTTTTGATTCAGATCTGATAGAATATGTCCAATATCCGCATCCAAACAGATGGAATTTTCTGCGATTTCCCTTGGTGCGTATGCCTGCCCGAAGTTCACACAGGCATAGATA
>CAZGED010000103.1:0-6701 GCA_964525085.1 uncultured Senimuribacter sp. | reverse complement strand
CGCCCGGCGCCGCAACCCTCCGCCCGGCGCCGCAGGAAGCGGGGCATGGCTGAGCGCGGTGAGCAGAAGGTGACGAGGGGAAGAATTCGAGGGTAAAAAACCTGTAGCTGTGAGTCTGCGGAGGCTGCGCAAGGCTGTAAAACATTAACAAAAATTTGTAAAAAACTTGAATTTTAACGCGGTAAAGCGCTTTAACATCTAACAGCGCGAAAGTGTTGAAAAATGGCGATTGCTGCTGCCACCGCCGGTGGTGTACACTCAAAAAAACATTGGCATTCCAACGAAATCCGGCTTTTTCCTGTTGACTTTGCGGCCCGCAAGGGGTAAGATGAACTTAAGTTGTATACAGAATCCAAACATAGCGAGGCAAAGGAGGAAACAGTATGAGTACCAATCACAGTACGGCTGCGGAAGCAATGAAGAAGATCTTGGCGCTTCTGCCAGGCGTGGATTGTAATGGTGGTTGCGGCAAGGCGACCTGCCAGGCATGTGCTGAAGCGATCGCTGACGGCGAGAGCACGGCCCTATGTCCTGCGTGCGGACAGGACGCTGTAAACGCGATTGCAGAAGTCGTGGGCAAAGAACCACAAACAGTAAAAGATGAAATTGCTTTTGTTGCTTGCAGCGGCGATGCTGCAGGGAAAAAACGATTCGCAGGAGGCACCTGCCGTGAGGCGGCAGAAGCCGGTTTTGCAAGGGGAGAATGTCAGTACGGCTGCATCGGCTGCGGCGACTGCGTCAGTGTCTGTAAGTTCGACGCCATGAAGGTGTCCGACGGCGATGTGATCATCGACGCGGAAAAGTGCAACGGCTGCGGGGCCTGCGCCGGCAAAGACGCCTGCGTACAAGGCCTGATCCGCATGATCCCGAGAGACGCGACCAATTTTATCCCTTGCTCCAACGGGGATGAGGATGACGACAGAGTCAGAGAGACCTGCGGATTCGGCTGTATCGGCTGCGGCGACTGCGTCAGAGCCTGTCCGGAGGGTGCTGTGGACATCATCGACAACCATGCGGTCATCGACTACGATCATTGCGTAGGCTGTGAGGCCTGCACCGTAAAATGCAAGAAGAAGATCATCGTAGACACCCTCCACGATCTGACGAAACTGAAAGAAAAAGTCGCATTTGTCAGATGTAACGGGACGAAGAACGAGAAAGTCTACCAGGCAGCGGGAGCGGCGAGTTGCAAGGATGCCTCCCACCTTGACGCCAAGTCTCTGGGCATCTGCACCACAGGCTGTACCGGCCAGGGAGACTGCGCCAAAGTCTGTCGATACGGTGCAATCCAGGTTGTCAATGGAAGCGCCCAGGTAGATCCTGATAAATGCGTCGGCTGTAAAGACTGTACCTATATTTGCCCGATGAACCTGATCGTCATGGTTCCGTACAAAGGCGCCAAGATGGTTCCTTGTGTATCCAAAGCGGACTATGAGGACAAAGCCGCAGTCTGCGACAGCGCATGCATCTACTGCGGCGACTGCTACGCCAATTGTCCGAACGGCGCGATCTACGGAGAAGGTGCCCACGCGGTGATCGATCCGGAGCTTTGCGAAAACTGTCAGGTCTGCCAGTACGTATGCTCCAGAAATATCATCAAAGAGAGAGTGGTTCCCGAATATAACTATCTGCAGAGAGCGGCCCTAGGCATGAGGGAAGGAGAGTGATCACGGTGAGAAAATTAAAGACGATGGACGGAAACACCGCTGCTGCTCATGTAGCATACGCATTTTCTGAGGTAGCGGCCATTTATCCGATCACACCATCTTCTCCGATGGCGGAGAGCATGGATGAATGGGTTTCCCAGGACAGAACCAATATCTTTGGGGAAAAGGTAAAAATCATTGAAATGGAATCCGAGGGCGGCGCGGCCGGCGCAGTACACGGCTCCATCACGGCCGGTGCGTACACCTCCACTTTTACGGCTTCCCAGGGATTGCTTTTGATGATTCCAAACATGTATAAATTAGCCGGTGAACAGACACCGACCGTATTCCACGTGGCAGCCAGAGCCTTGGCGACCCATGCCCTCTCCATCTTTGGAGATCACTCCGACGTCATGGGATGCCGTCAGACCGGATTTGCCATGCTGGCTTCCAACAGCGTGCAGCAGGCCATGGACCTGGCCGCGGTAGCCCACCTGTCCACCATTGCGGGCAAACTGCCGATGATCCACTTCTTTGACGGATTCAGAACTTCCCACGAGAACCAGAAGATCGAAGTCTGGGATTACGAGGATCTGAAGGAAATGGTGGACTGGGATGCCGTGAAGGCGTTCAAAGCCCGTGCCATCCATCCGGCACATCCTCACAGCATGGGCAGTGCGGAGCAGCCGGAAACCTTCTTCCAGCACAGAGAGGCCTGCAACACGGCGTATCTGGAAACCGCGGACATCGTCAACGAGTACATGGAGAAGGTCAACGCCAAGATCGGCACCGATTACAAGCCGTTCAACTACTACGGCGCACCGGACGCCACGGAGATCATCGTAGCCATGGGTTCCGTCTGTGACGCGGCAGAAGAGCTCATCGACTACCTCAACGCCCGCGGCAGGAAGGTGGGCATCATCGAAGTTCACCTTTACAGACCGTTCTCTGTAAAATACCTGCTGAACGTCATGCCGGAGACCGTGAAGAAGATCGCGGTTCTGGACAGAACAAAGGAGCCGGGCGGCATGGGAGAGCCTCTGTATCTGGACATGGTAGCGGCGCTGAGAGGCACTAAATTCGAAAGCTGTCTCATCGTCGGCGGACGTTACGGTCTAGGATCAAAGGATACCCAGCCGGGCGATATTTTGGCCGTCTACGAGAATCTGTGGTCAGACGCACCGAAGAAAGAATTTACCATTTCCATCACAGACGATGTGACCGGCCTGTCCCTGCCTGTCACAGAAAATCCGGACGTTGCGCCTGCGGGAACAAAGGCGTGCAAGTTCTGGGGCCTTGGCGCTGACGGCACCGTCGGAGCCAACAAGAACTCCGTCAAGATCATCGGCGACCATACAGACAAGAAAGTACAGGCATACTTCCAATACGATTCCAAGAAATCCGGCGGCGTGACCATCTCCCACCTGAGATTCGGTGACCAGCCGATCAAGTCCACCTATTACGTAAAGCAGGCTGACTTTGTCGCATGCCACAACGCCGCTTACCTGACCCGCTACGAGATGGTAGAGGACGTGAAACCGGGCGGCTTCTTCCTGCTCAACTGCGTATGGAGCGACGAGGAACTGGAAACCCATCTGCCTGCAAAGGTAAAGAGATACATCGCGAAGAACAACGTGCAGTTCTACACCTGCGACGCTGTCTCCATCGCCAAGGAGATCGGCTTGGGCGCGAGAAGGACCAACACCGTGCTGCAGGCGGCCTTCTTCAAGCTGGCTGACATCATTCCGATCGAGGAAGCGGCAGGCTACATGAAGGAAGCCATCCAAAAGACCTACGGCAAGAAGGGAGAAAAAATCGTCAACATGAACATGGCGGCCGTCGATGCCGGCGTAGCCAATGTCCATAAGGTAGAGGTGCCGGCAAGCTGGGCTGACGCTCCGGACGACGCTCCGGCGGCGAAACTGGTCGGCCGCGACAAGGTGCACACCGACTACCTCAACGAAGTATTGATTCCGACCAACACCATGGCCGGAGATGCGGTGCCTGTATCCACCTTCCTGGATACTGCCAGCGGCATGATCCCGTCCGGCACGGCAGCCTTTGAGAAACGGGGCATCGCTACAGACGTTCCTGTGTGGAACAAAGCCAACTGCATGCAGTGCAACTGGTGCTCCTACGTCTGCCCGCACGGCGTCATCCGCCCGTTCGTACTGGACGAGACAGAAATAGACGCTGTAAACGGCGATTATCTGACGATGAAGGGCGCAAAGGGCAAGTTCTTCACCCTGGGCATCTCCGCTTTGGACTGCACCGGCTGCGGTTCCTGCGCGCAGGTCTGCCCGGCCAGAAAGAAGGCCCTGGAAATCGTTCCTGCGGAGGACGACGTGGTCAGTGCGGCACAGCAGAAATACGATTACCTGTTCAGCGAAGTGACCGAGAAGGAAGTTCCGTTCAAAGAAGATACGGTCAAGGGCTCTCAGTTCAAGCAGCCGCTCCTTGAGTTCTCCGGCGCTTGTCCTGGCTGCGGCGAGTCTCCATACGCCAAGCTGGTGACCCAGCTCTTCGGCGACAGGATGTTCATTGCCAACGCTACCGGCTGTTCCTCCATCTGGGGCTGCAGCGCGCCGAGCACACCGTACACGGTAAACAAAGCGGGCAGAGGTCCGGCATGGGCCAACTCTCTGTTCGAGGACAACGCCGAGTTCGGTCTGGGCATGGCCATGTCCATGAAGGCACGACGCGGAGAAATGAAGTCCGCAGTAGAGAGGCTGGTCGACGTTGTCGGTGTCCCTGCAAAAGCGTGGATCGCGTCCATGGACGACCCGCAGGCATCGGAAGAGACCGGAAAGATTCTAACTGCCGAGTGCGAGAAGATCGCAGAGAACAACGCCGACGCTCAGTACATCCTGGACAATCAGGATATGCTGATCAAACCGTCCATGTGGATCTTTGGCGGCGACGGCTGGGCCTACGACATCGGCTACGGCGGACTGGACCACGTGCTGGCCTCCGGCGAAAACGTCAACGTCATGGTCTTTGATACAGAAGTGTACTCCAATACAGGAGGGCAGGCTTCCAAGGCCACGCCGATCGGCGCTGTCGCCAAGTTCGCGGCTTCCGGAAAATCCGTGAAGAAGAAAGACCTGGCACAGGTAGCGATCGCCTACGGATACGTCTACGTGGCGCAGGTTGCCATGGGTGCGAACCCGGAACAAACCCTGCGGGCCATTCGTGAGGCAGAGGCCTATGACGGTCCTTCTTTGATCATCGCTTACGCGCCTTGTATCAATCAGGGCCTGAAGGCGGGCATGAACAAGGCCATGCTGGAGATGAAGAACGCGGTGCGGGCCGGCTACTGGAATCTGCTCCGCTTTGATCCGGACAGAGCCGCAAGAGGCGAAAATCCGCTTTGTATCGACAGCCAGGCACCGACCGAAAGCTTCAGAGACTTCATCATGGGAGAGGTTCGTTACAACTCCCTGCAGCTGAAGTTCCCTGAGAGAGCGGAACAGCTCTTCGACAAGGCGGAAAAGATGGCAATGGAAAGATACGATCATCTGCTCCACCAGAAGAAGAGCTATGAGATTTAGAAAGGGGCCGCGGAAGGAATATGAAAAGGTTTGAAATAACGAGCAAAAGAAAACTCAATGAAAATATGACCTGGCTGGTCATCTACGCGCCTCTGGTCGCGAGAAAAGCCAGACCCGGCCAGTTCATCATTCTTCGGACAGATGAATACGGTGAGAGGATCCCTCTCACCATGGCCGGTCACAGTGAAGAGGACGGCACCATCGATCTGATCTATGCCGCTGTCGGCAGAACCACCATGCTGATGGACCAGCTGGAGGTGGGCGACTGCTTTGCCGACATCGTAGGACCTCTGGGCAAGCCGACCAACATGGAAGGCCTGAAGAGAGTCTGCGTGGTCGGCGGCGGCACGGGCAATGCCCTGGCGTATCCGCTGGCCTGCGGTATGCATGACCACGGCGTGGAAACCGTCATGATCGAAGGCTTTAAGAACAAAGACCTGGTTATCCTGGAAGAGGAGTTCCGGGCCGGTGTGGATCAGCTCTACGTCATGACAGACGACGGCTCCTATGGCGAAAAGGGCTTCACCACCGCCAAGCTGGAAGAGCTGATCCAGGCAGGTGAGAAGTTTGACGAGGTCATCGCCGTCGGTCCGCCGATGATGATGAAGTTCACCTGCCAGATCGCGGAAAAATACGGGATCCATTCCGTCGCGTCCCTGACCGCCTATATGATCGACGGCACAGGCATGTGTGGCGGTTGCCGCTGCAACATCGGCGGAGAAGATAAGTTCGTATGCGTGGATGGCCCTGAGTTTGACGGCGCCCTGGTAGACTGGGATGAGCTGATTCAGAGAAGCGCCTACTACGCGGAGCAGGAAGCGGAAGACAGAGCCCACGTCTGCCGCCTGACAGGAGGTGTTCGTTACTATGATTAATTTAGTAAGAGAGAAAAATCCGATGCCGGAGCAGGATCCGAATGTCCGCAACAAGAACTTCCTGGAAGTTTCCTCCGGCTATACAGAAGAGATGGCTGTCAACGAGGCCATGAGATGTCTCAACTGCCGTAAAAAACCTTGCATGTCCGGCTGTCCGGTCATGGTCAAAATCCCTGATTTTATCGCCAAGATCGCGGAAGGCGAATTTGAAGAGGCCTATCAGATCATCAGCGAGACCAGTTCCCTTCCTGCCATCTGCGGCCGGGTATGTCCGCAGGAAAACCAGTGCGAGGGCGAGTGCGTTCACGGTGTCAAAGGCGAGCCGGTGGCCATCGGCCGTCTGGAGCGGTTTGCCGCTGACTGGCATGCGGCCAACTACGGCGACGAGGAGATCAAACCGGCGGAGAGCAACGGCCACAAGGTCGCTGTCATCGGCGCGGGCCCTGCGGGACTGGCGTGCGCGGGAGACCTGATCAACAAAGGCTATGAGGTCACGGTTTTGGAGTCCCTGCACAAGACCGGCGGCGTGCTGGTCTACGGTATTCCGGAATTTCGTCTGCCGAAGGCCATCGTAGCCGCTGCGGTGGCGAAGCTGGAAGCCAAGGGCGTCAAATTCGTGACAGACGCCA
>CAZGED010000102.1:0-6785 GCA_964525085.1 uncultured Senimuribacter sp. | reverse complement strand
TGCTGGAGGCCCAGTCCGCGGATGTGGACGGTGTGACCGGCGCTACGATTACTTCTGACGCTTTCAAGGCCGCTGTGGCGGATTGTATCGCCCAGGCGGAGGAAGCCGGAACCGACGAGACGGAGGAGACCTCCGAGGAGGAAACGGAAGCCAGCGGCCCTGTGGGCGAGCTGCGGACCTTCACTGCCACCAGTACGGGGATCCAGAGCGAAGTGACTGTGACTCTGGAATTTGACGACAATGGAATCTACTCTGTCCGCGCGGACGTTTCCGGGGAGACCGCCGGCATCGGCAGTGTCATTGGCCCGGACATGGAGGCGAAAATTCTGGAAGCCCAGTCCGCGGACGTGGACGGCGTCACCGGCGCCACTGTCACCTCCGACGCGGTCAAGGCGGCCGCGGACGAGTGTATCCAGCAGGCTGCGGATGAAGGACTCGTAACGGTCCAGGACGGCGTACTCTACATCACAGGCTCAGACGGCCCCACCGCCGTATTCGTGGCAGGCGTGCTGAACGATGACAGCGAAACAGAGACGGAAGCACAGTCGGGCAACTAAGATAGGAAAGAGCATAGGAGGTTGCATATGAAACTAAAGACATTCCGGGGTGGTGTCCACCCCGAGGGACACAAGGAGCTGTCCCTGGGCCAGCCTGTCAAACAGTACCTGCCCAAGGGCGACCTTGTTTTTCCTGTAAACCAGCATATCGGTAAGCCGGCCAAGCCCATCGTGGCAAAGGGGGATCAGGTGCTTGCCGGCCAGATCATCGCTGAGGCGGACGGCTTCGTCTCCGCTAACATCATCAGCTCCTGCTCCGGCACGGTAAAAGCCATCGAGGAGCGGTACACCGTATCCGGCGCCAGAGCCACCTGCATCGTCATATCCAACGACGGCCAGTACACCCTGGCTCCCGGCGTGGGCAAAAAACGCAACGACGGCACCGTCTCCAATAAAGATATCCTCGACGCCATCAAGGCGGCGGGGATCGTGGGACTGGGCGGTGCGGGCTTCCCCACCCATGTGAAGCTCACCTCAAAAAATCCCGACGCCATCGACTACGTGATCGCCAACGGTTCCGAGTGCGAGCCCTATATCACCTGCGACGACCGTCTCATGCAGGATGAAAACCGGGGCATCGTGGAGGGTCTGCGGCTGGTATTGCAGCTCTTCCCCAACGCCCAGGGCATCATCGCCATCGAGGACAACAAGCCCGAGGCCATCCGGGCCATGGAGGCCGTCTGCGCCGGAGAAAAACAGATCTCCGTACAGCCTGTCATGGCAAAATACCCGGAGGGCGGCGAGCGGAATTTGATCTCCGTGATCAGCGGCCGGGACCTGAGATTCGGCCAGCTCCCTGCGGACGTGGGCTGCATCGTCTGTAACGTCAGCTCACTGAACGCCATCTACCGCGCCGTTCATTTCTCCGAGCCTCTGATGGAGCGCTACTTCACCATCTCCGGCGACGCCATCGCCAACCCCTGCACCATGTCCGTGCGCATCGGCACCTCCTGTCAGGAGCTGATCGAGGCGGCAGGCGGGATCAAGCCGGGCCGCGAGGTGAAAAAAATCCTCTGCGGAGGACCCATGATGGGGATCGCCATGTCCTCACTGGACGTACCGGTAAGCAAGAACAACAACGCTCTGACCGTCCTGGCGGAGGATGAGGTGGAGCTGGCGGAGGCACAGCAGACCGCCTGCATCCGCTGCGGACGCTGCACCAGATCCTGCCCCATCCATCTGATTCCCCAGATGATGGCAGACGCCGCGGAGCGGAAGGACTATGAGCAGTATGAGAAGCGGCTGTATGGACTGGACTGCATCGCCTGCGGCTCCTGCACCTACGTCTGCCCGGCCAAACGGCCTCTGATGCAGCTCTTTAAACAGACAAAAGCAGCGATCATGACTGCAAAGAGAAAGTAAGGGGGACGGACAAAAATGAACGAAAAATTACTGAATGTTTCTTCCAGTCCGCATATCAGGAGCAAACTGACCACCGGACGGGTGATGACCGATGTGGCGCTGGCGCTTCTGCCTGCCACCATCTTTGGCATCTTCCGGTACGGTCTCCACTCCTTCCTGGTGATCGCGGCGGCGATTCTCACAGCAGTCCTGACCGAATTTGTCTTTGACTACATAACCAAGCGGCCAAATACCATCACCGACGGCAGCGCCGTGGTGACCGGGCTTTTGCTGGCCCTCTCTCTTCCGCCGGCCGTACCGCTGTACATCCCGGTGCTGGGAAGCCTTTTCGCCATTCTCTTCGTGAAATGCTTCTTCGGCGGCCTGGGTAAAAACTTCATGAACCCGGCGGTTACCGCCCGCTGCTTCCTGCTGATTTCCTTCGGAAGCACCATGACAAATTACGTCGTGGACGGTGTGTCCAGCTCCACTCCGCTGACTGCCCTGAAGGCAGGGGAGACCATCAATGTGGCTCAGATGTACCTGGGCAACGCCGGCAGCGTCATCGGCGGCTCCGCCCTGGCTCTGCTGATCGGCGGCATGTATCTCTGGGTCTCCGGCGGAATTACCCTGGAAATCCCGGTGTCCTGCATCGTAGCCTTCACTGCGTTCATGGGACTGTTCGGCGGCCAGGGCTTTGATGTCCGGTTCCTGCTGGCCCACATCTGCGGCGGCGGAGTACTGATGGGCGCCTTCTTCATGGCCACCGACCCGGTGACCAGCCCGGTGACCTCCAGAGGACAGATCATCTACGGCGCTTTGATGGGCGTGCTGGCCGCCCTGTTCCGCGTCTACGGAACGGCTGCCGACTCCTTCAGCTACGCCATCATCCTCTCCAATATGGTGGTGCCCTTCATCGACAAGCTGCCGATTCCCAAGCCTCTCGGCTACAAGACCGGCGGCGAGTACAAGGAGCGCGAATTCCCCAAGGCGGCCGTGAACCTGACCGTCATCACCCTGATCGCCGGCCTGGCTCTGAGCGGTGTGTACGCGATGACAAAGGACAAGATCGAGGAGCAGGCGCTGGCGGAGAGTGCGGCTGCCTATCAGGAGGTTTGCCCGGACGCGGAATCCTTCTCCTATGACGACGCTTTGACCGCCGCGGTGGAGGCCCTGGAGGAAGGAACCTACGACACCTCCCGCTTCGGCAAGACCTATGTGAATGAAGTGGTGGTGGGCAAGGCCGCCGGCGGCGATGTGGCCGGCTATGTGCTCAGTGTCACCAGCGGCGACGGCTTTGACGGAAACATCACTCTGGCTGTGGGTCTGTCTGCGGACGGCACGGTAAACGCCATCTCCTTCACAGAATTAAATGAGACTGCCGGTCTCGGTATGCTCTGCGGCGAGGACGCCTTCAAGAGCCAGTTCGCCGGCGTAAATACCGACGCCTTTATCCTGAACAAGGCAGGCGGCTCCACCGCGGACAATGAGATCGACTCTGTATCCGGCGCTTCCACCTCCTCCGGCGCGGTGGTTAACGCGGTCAACACAGCACTTGCCTTCTATGCGGCAAATATTCAGTAAGGGAGGAACGTAAGATGAACCAATATATGGAACGAATTTATAACGGCATCGTCAAAGAGAATCCCTGCCTGATCCTGATGCTGGGCATGTGTCCCACCCTGGCGGTGACGACCTCCGCCATCAACGGCATCGGAATGGGACTCTCCACGCTGGCCGTGCTGATTTTCTCAAACCTGATTATCTCCGCGATGCGCAATATTATCCCGGATCAGGTGCGCCTCCCGGCCTATATCGTCATCGTGGCGTCCCTGGTGACGGTGGTGGATCTGCTGATGCAGGCCTATGTGCCGGGCATCTACAGCGCTCTGGGTATCTACATTCCGCTGATCGTGGTAAACTGCATCATCCTTGGCCGGGCGGAAGCCTACGCCAACAAGGTGACGCCGGATCTGGCCGCCTTTGACGGCCTGGGTATGGGGCTTGGCTTCACCATCGCTCTTACCATCATCGGACTGATCCGGGAGCTTCTTGGCTCCGGCACCGCCTTTGGCGCAAAGATCCTTCCGGACTCCGTGTCGCCCATCGCCATCTTTGTCAAGGCCCCCGGCGCGTTCCTGGTAATCGCCATCGTCATCGCCGTCATGAACGCGGCGAAGATCTCCAACAACGCCAACAAAAAGGTGGAGGGCTGTGACGGCTGCTGCTCTACCTGCTCCATGGCGGCCAGCGAAGGAAAGGAGGAGAAATAAACCATGGAAAATACATCCTTGATTCTGATTATTATCACGACAGCGCTGGTGAATAACGTGGTGCTGAGCCAGTTCCTTGGCATCTGCTCCTTCCTCGGGGTGTCCAAGCAGATCAAAACCTCCGCCAGCCTGGGCGGCGCGGTAATCTTCGTGATCACCATCTCCTCCGGCGTGGCAAACCTGCTCTACACCTACCTGCTGGAGCCTCTCGGCCTGGAGTACCTGGAGACGATCGTATTTATCCTGGTCATCGCCACCCTGGTACAGATGGTGGAGATGTTCCTGAAAAAGGTGTCCCAGCCCATCTATCAGGCCCTGGGTATCTACCTGCCCCTGATCACCACCAACTGTGCGGTGCTGGGTGTGGCTCTGACTAATGTACAGGATGGATACAATTTCATCGAAAGCGTCATCGCCGGCTTCGGAACCGCTGTGGGCTATACCATCGCCATCATCCTGCTGGCCGGTATCCGGGAGCGCATCGATGAGTCCAGCGTTCCGGCGCCATTCCGCGGAGCACCTGTTGTCCTGCTGTCCGCTGCCCTGATGGCCATCGCGTTCATGGGCTTCAGCAGCTTGTCTCTGTAAAGGAGGTATCTTATGTCAATTATTATCGCCACCGCAGTGGTGGGTATTATCGGCCTCCTCATGGGTCTTCTGCTGATCATGGTCGATAAAAAATTTAAAGTAGAGGTGGATGAAAAGGAGATTGCCGTTCGGCAATATTTGCCCGGCAACAATTGCGGTGCCTGCGGCTATGCCGGCTGCGACGCCATGGCCTCCGCCATTGTACACGAAGAAGCTCCTGTCAACGGCTGTCCCGTTGGCGGGGCCGCCGTGGCGGAGCAGATCGCCCATATCATGGGCGTGGAGACGGAGGAGGCGGAAAAAATGGTGGCCTTCGTCAAATGCTCCGGCGACTGCGAGAACGCCCATGCCCGGAATCACTATGTGGGTATCACAGACTGTGCTTCCGCTTTGGCCAGCGGCCTCTCTCCCTGGACCTGTGACTACGGCTGCATGGGCTTTGGCACCTGCGCCTCCGTCTGCCCCTTTGACGCCATCCATGTGATCAACGGAGTGGCCGTGGTAGACCGGGAAAAATGTAAGGCCTGCGGCAAGTGCGTGGCCGTCTGCCCGAAGCATCTCATCGAAATTCTTCCCGACGAAGCATCCTATGCGGTGCGCTGCTCCAACCGTGACCGGGGCGCGGCTGTAAAGAAGGTTTGCAGCGCCGGATGCATCGGCTGCAAGATGTGCGAAAAGCAGTGCGAGCACGACGCCATTCACGTGGAAAACAATGTGGCTCACATCGATTACTCCAAGTGCGTGGGCTGCGGAAAATGCGCGGTCAAATGTCCTGTGAAGGTCATTAAAGAGCGCAAGGCAAATTAAAAGCCCGATAAAGGGCGCCGCAAAATGCCAGCGGTACGGTATCCCGGATTCATGTCCGGATACCAAACCCGCGGCTTGCGGCGCCCTCTTCTTTTTTCTTAACGCACTTAAAAAACGCTGTAAACCTCTCGGTCTACAGCGTTTTATCACTTTGCTGGAAATTACTCCTCGCTCTCGTTTACAGCCGGTCTGGAGGACTCCAGGGCCTTCATGCTGAGGCTGATCTTCTTATCCGCCTCGTTGAAGTCCACCACCTTCGCCTCAATGATCTGGCCTACCTTCAGGATATCGGAGGGCTTATCCACATGCTCGTGGGAGATCTGAGATACATGAAGCAGCGCGTCTACGCCCGGCTCCAGCTCAATGAAAGCACCGAAATCGGTCATTCTGGCCACTCTGCCCTCTACGATATTTCCGGCGGCATACTTATCGGCCGCGGTGAGCCAGGGATTCTGATCCTCAAACTTCAGGCTCAGAGCGATCTTGTCTCCGTTGATATCCTTAATCAGGACGGTGAGCTGCTGTCCTACCTTGAAGACCTTCTTCGGGTTCTCCACATGGCCCCAGGACATCTCGGAAATATGAAGCAGTCCGTCCGCTCCGCCCAGATCGATAAACGCTCCGAAGTCGGTGACATTCTTCACCACACCCTCTACCACATCGCCCGGATTGATTCTCTCAAACAGAGCCTTCTGCATCTCCGCCTTTCTGGCAACGAGAAGCTGCTTGCGGTCGCCGATGATTCTTCTTCTTCTCGGGTTGAACTCGGTGATCACAAACTCGATCTCCTGTCCCGCGTACTTTTCAAGATTCTTCTCATAAGTATCGGATACCAGACTGGCCGGAATGAAGACTCTCGCCTCCTCCACAACCACGCTGAGTCCGCCTGTCAGCACCTGCACCACCGGAGCCTTCAGCACCTCCTGGGTGTTGAACGCCTCCTCCAGTCTCTTATTTCCTTTCTCAGCGGCAAGACGCTTGTAGGTCAGGAGCACCTGTCCGTCTCCATCATTCACCTTCAATACCTTAGCCTCCATCTTGTCATTCACCTGAACAAGCTGGCGAAGGTCTGCATTTGTTTCATTCGTATACTCGCTTCTGGTAATGATACCATCGGCTTTATAACCAATGTTCAAGATGATTTCATCTTCTTTGACATCAATAACAGTGCCTTCGACTACCTCTCCATTATGAATTGTTTTTAATGATTCTTCCAGCA
>CAZGED010000101.1:0-6834 GCA_964525085.1 uncultured Senimuribacter sp. | reverse complement strand
GTTGCCACCACGGGATTTTGAGTCCCGCACGTCTGCCAATTCCATCACGCCGGCATAATAAAATATTTTAACATAGGATCATAAAAACGTCAATACTTCCTGTCGATTTTTCAGCAGACCGTAGGCATCTGCCTGCGGTTCTGAAAGAAGAAAACAGCCTCCGGTATACAGGAAGCCGTTTTCGGAAACATGGTGCGGCTGACTGGACTCGAACCAGCACGGTTTCCCACACGGCCCTCAACCGTGCGCGTCTGCCATTCCGCCACAGCCGCAAGTGCTTCTGCCGCAAGCATCGCTCACAACAATAACGATTATACACCATGAAATGTAAAATGTAAACACTTATTTTTCATTTTCTGCGTTTTTCTTCAATGGATTCCAGCAGATGCCGACGACAGCCGGAGACGACGCGCGCGGCTTTTTCTGGCTGTCTCTGGCTTTTTCTTTCTCTAAAACAGAAAGCCTTTCCTGACATTTTGATAAATATGCTTCAAAAAACGGAACTCCATCATGATTCCCGGCCTGTATCAAAGGAAACGCACCATCGTTCACGCCGGAAAACGCGGTTTCCCCACCGCTGAGGACTGAAAATTCCTGTTTGACACCGTTAAAATTCGTATTTTGCGGTACTTTAAAATCGAACAGATCAAATCAAAGGTATATTCATTCGCTCTTCCCGGTCATTCTGTCCCTCGAAGTTCCGCATTTTGTCCGCATTAAGGCAAAAGGACAGGAACGTCTGATTTTGGTTCATTGGTATCGTTCTTCAGCATTTCCTTCACTTCACTCAGCGCGGAAATGTTTTCAACGGTGCACTCTTTCTCCATCTCTACTCTTTCTCATCTTCGGAGTCCGTCACCTCCGGCTCGATGGTCACGGTCTTCTCCCACTGCCAGCTGCCACAGCCTCTGAACCGGTCAAAGAAGGTCGGTATGGTCTCCGTCTCGAAGTGGGCCACGGTCACAAAGGTATAGGCCTTGTAGCACAGGCAGTAATACGGAAGGTCCTCTGTCAGCTGCTCCTTCAGCGCCAGGTAAATCTCCTTCTGCTTTTTTGCGCTGATGCAGGTCTCCAGCTGCTGTACGTATTTCCGCACCTGGCTGTTCTTATAGCCCAGGTAGTTAGAGCTTTTGAACAGGCTGCGCAGGTCATACTTCTTGTCAAAGCTGTATCCGCCCAGGTAGATGTCAAAGTCTCCTTCTTTGATGGCCGTCCGGTAGGCGTCCCAGGACAGGGCGCTTACCTTGGTCTTGATGCCGATGGCTTCCAGATCGTCGGCGATGCTGCGAGCCGTGTCCGTCCGCCTGCTGTTGCCTTTGTTCACCAGGATCGTAAGAGAAAAGACCTTTCCCTTCTCATTTTCCAGGAATCCGTCTTCATTCCTGTCTTCATATCCCGCTTCCTTCAGCAGTTTCAGTGCCCCGGTCTGGTCCAGTTCATAGGCGTCTCCTTTGTTCTCCGTGCCGAGGAAGCCAGGGAAATAGATAGAGTCCGACGCCACGGCTGAGCCGCCGAAATTATCGTTGATCAAAGCCTGCACGTCGATGGCTTTGGCGATGGCATGGCGCACATCCACCTCCGCCAGCACCTTATTTTTGAAGTTAAAGGCCAGATATTCCGCCTCGCTGGAGGATATCTTCTCAGATTTCAGCTTTTTGTCCTCCGCGTCCACGTCCGCGTCCAGGTTGGTATTGACGTAAGCCGTTACTGCGTCCATGGTCATCAGGCCGGTGGTCTTGCTCTTGTCCGGTACGATGCGCAGTTCCAGCTTGTTGACCGCCGTTTCGCCGTAGTAGTTCTGATTGGGCTTCAGCTTCAGGCATTTGACACGGTCGTAGGAGCTGTAGCAATACGGCCCGCTGCCTATATTCTTGTTGCTGCTGCCGTCGTAGCTGGATTCGTCGACGACAGGAAAGATCAAATTGTCCAAAGCAGCGTCAGACGGACTCTCAAAGGTGATCGTCAGCGTCCGGCTGCCCGTGGCTGAGACAGACTGAATCTTTGCTACGTCGTGATAGTACGGACTGTCGGAGCCCAGCCGCTGGATCTGTAGAATCGTGTACCGCACATCGCTGGCGGTGACAGCGCTGCCATCGCTGAACTTTGCGTCCTCCCGCAACTTCAGGCTGACAGAGCCGCCGGCCGTATCCACATGATAAGTATCCACAAGATCTTTCTGCAGTCCCAGGTTTTCGTCCAGGCGGAAGAGACTGCTGTAGATCAGCTGCGCCAGATAATAGACGTCTCTGTCTTGTGACCCCAGAGGCTCAAGGGACGCGACCTCATCCATGGCCAGATACACGGTATTCATCTTCTCGTAGGTTGTCGTCGCTTCCGTCGTCTCAGACGTATTGGGAGACGCGTCGCCTTTGACGATGGCGACCGTGGAAATCAGGCCGGCCAGGACCACGACGACGATGATGATTATGATGATGTGTTCGTGGGCGAAATCAAAAGCCCTGCGAAATTTATTTCCCTTATTCTCCTTGATCATAGTCTTTCAATAAACCCTCTACCCTCTGGTAAAGTTCATCCTTTCCCTTTGAATTATCGATGACGACATGGGCTCTCGCCCGCTTTTCCGCATCAGGCATCTGGTTTTCAATGCGGCGCAGGATATCCGCCCGGGACGCCTGATCCCTCTCCATCGTGCGCTGGATTCTGACTTCCAGGTCGGCGTCCACCAGCCAGACCTGGTCGGTCAAAGCGTCCGCTCCGGTTTCAAAGAGCAGCGGAGCATCTAAAAAGACGAGGCCTTTTCCTGCCTGCCCTTTCGGCCGCTGTTCTTGCAGCTGTTCCAGCCGCTGTTTGACGATCCTGACCACCTGGCTGGTGGTGATCTCCTCCAGTTGCTGTTTTTTTGCCGGGTCGCTGAACGCGGCGGCCGCCAGAGCCTTGCGGTCCAAACTGCCGTCGGGCCGGATCATATGGGAACCGAAAGCGTCCGCGATCTGTGTCAGAACCGGACTGCCCGGCTCCGTGATCTCATGGGCGATCTGATCCGCGTCGACGATCTCATAACCCAGCTGTTGCAGGAGGCCGCTGACCGTGGATTTTCCCGCGCCGATGCCTCCTGTCAATCCTATCACTTTCATCCTTGCACCTACTTTAAGTCATACCAGGAATCTCCCTGATTCAAATCACATTCCAGCTTCACGGCAAGCTCCATGGCGTCTTCCATGTTCCGCACCAAAAGCTCCTCTACTGCCTCCAGCTCGTCCCGGACAGTGCGGATGATCAGTTCATCGTGGATCTGCAGGATCAGCCGTGACTGATACCCTTTGTCCCGAAGCTCCCGATAGACCCGGATCATGGCGATCTTTATGATGTCCGCCGCGCTGCCCTGAATCGGGCTGTTCATAGCCAGGCGCTCTCCCAGCTGTCTCGTCATGTGAGCCGCCGCATTGATCTCATGGATGTACCGCCGCCGTCCCATCAAAGTGGTGGTATAGCCGAGCGCCCGGCAGCTCTCCACCTGGCCGTCCATATAGGCCTTAACCGCCAGATGCTTGTCGAAGTAGTCTTTGATATAGCTTTCGGCCTCTTTTCTGGTGATCTGCAGGTTCTCGGAAAGGCCGAAGCCGCTCATGCCGTAGATCACGCCGAAATTAACCGCCTTCGCCCTGCTCCGGTCCAGAGGCGTTACGGCGTCGTAGTCCAGGTTGAAGACACGGGCCGCCGTAATCCTATGGATGTCGTCGCCATTGTTAAAGGCATCGATCAGGTTTTCGTCCCCTGACAGATGGGCCAGAATGCGAAGCTCGATCTGGGAATAGTCAGCCCCTACCAGGGTGCAGTCATCCGCCCCTGCCACAAAGGCCTTCCGAAGCTGCCGTCCCAGGTCGGTCCGGATCGGGATGTTCTGCAGGTTCGGCTCGGTGCAGCTGATCCTCCCTGTCGCCGTAACGGTCTGCTGAAAATGGGCGTGAATCTTGCCGTCAGGCCCGATCAAAGGTACCAGCCCTTCCACATAAGTGCTGTTCAGCTTGCTCAGGGTCCTGTACTGCAGAACCATGCCCACCACCGGGTGTTTATCTCGGATCTTTTCCAATATATCCGCGCTGGTGCTGTACCCCCTGCGTGTCTTCTTTCCGGAAGGCAGCTGCAGCTTTTCAAAGAGGATGTCTCCCAGCTGTCGCGGCGAATTGATGTTGAAATGCTCCCCGCAGCTTTCGTAGATGGACTGCTCCAGCTGTGTGAGCTCTGTCTTCAGCTGGTCGCCGAAGATCTCCAGTGTCTCCTTGCAGACAGAAAACCCTTCTGTCTCCATGGAGGCCAGCACCTCAATCAAAGGTAGCTCCACTTGGCGAAACACCTTTTCCAGGTCCTTCTCTTCCAGGGTCTTCTGCTGGAACTGCATCAGCCGTTTCACAGCGAGGCACCAGGTAAAGCCGTAGTCGCTGTAGGCCTGTTTCTCACTGCCCAGAAGATCGATTTGCCCGTTATCAGACAGAAACTCCTCTTCGTCAGGGATCTCATAGCGGAGATTCTCGAAGGTGAGATTCTTCAGGCTGTAGCCGGATCTGGTCGGATCGATGACATACTGGGCGATGGCCGTGTCAAAGGCTGTGTCCGCGGAGGACAGTCCCCACGACATCAAAGCGTAGTAATCCTTTACCAGATCGTGTCCTCGGAAGACAGGTTTCCTTTCGTCGAGCAGCTCTACCAAAGCCGCGGCAAGTCCCTCTTCCATCAGGTTTACGTAAAAGTATTTTTCGCCAATCAAAAAGGCTGCGCCGTAAAGCTCCGGCTTGCTGATGTGGTCGTTGTTGCTGAAAATCTTCAGAATCGGCTCCCGGCCGCCGGACAGCGCCTTTGCCAGCAGGTCCAGCTGCTCCGCTTTGTCCACGCTGATCTGTTCGTACTCCGCGTCATCCTCTGCGAACTCTGACAGGAGCTCCTGCTTGTCCTCAATGTGCAGCTTTTTCAAAAAGCTGTTGAACTCCAATTTTACATACAAGTCGATGAGCGCCTTGTAGTCGGGCTCGCTGACTTTGTACTTCTCCAATTCAATGTCCAGCGGCACGTTTTTGTTGATGGTGGCCAGCCTGCGGCTCATGGCTGCCAGTTGGGCGTTCTCCTCCACCCTGGCACGCAGCTTGGCGTTGGATATCTGATCCGTGTTGGCCAGGAGATTGGCGACACTGCCGAACTGGGTCAGCAACTTGATGCCCGTCTTCTCACCGACACCTGGGATGCCCGGTATATTGTCCGACTGGTCGCCCATGAGGCCCTTCAGATCGATGAACTGCTCCGGCGTCAGCTGATATCGCTCGATCATCTTTTCCCTGTCATAAAGGTCGAACTCAGAAATCCCCTTCTTGGTAATCAGCACCTGGGTCACGTCTGTAGCCAGCTGCAGAGCGTCCTTGTCACCGGTGATGATCAAAGGCGCCAGCCCCGCTTCTTCAGCGATGCGGGCCACCGTGCCGATGATGTCATCGGCCTCAAAACCGTCGATTTCCAGGTTTCCGATCTTCATCGCCGACAAGATGTCCTTCATCAGAGGAATCTCCATGGCCAGCTCCGGGGGCATCTTTTTCCGCCCTGCCTTGTATTCTTTGTATTCTTCGTGGCGGAAGGTCGGCGCTTTCCGGTCCCACGCCACGACGATATAGTCAGGGGCATAATCGCCTTTGATCTTGGTCAGCATGTTGAGGAAGCCGTAAATCCCCTGGGTGTAAATGCCTTCCTTGGTGATCATCGGCCGCTGCATGGCATAATACGCCCGGTTGATCAAACTGTTTCCGTCAATGATGACAATTCTGTTTCCCATATTCCTGTCCTTCTCTTTTGCATTCGATGTGGATACCCACTTTCTAATAGTATAAAGCAGATTGGTTTTTTTTACAACAAAAAAGCGTGCCCAGGGCTACGCTCTTTTATATATGTAGTAATACAATCCGCCTACCAGCAGGCTTCCTCCTACGAGATTCCCCAGAGTGACGGGAAGCAGGTTCACGATGAAAAAGCTGCCCCAGGTCAGTCCGGCTGTAGCGCCGCCGGAGGCGAAGATGCCTGCCGGAATGAAGAACATGTTCGCTACGCTGTGCTCAAAGCCCGCGGTGACGAAGAGCCAGATCGGAAAGAAGATGGAAAAGATCTTGCCGATGGTCGAATCAGCGGCTGTCGACAGCCATACCGCCAAGCACACCAGGAAGTTGCACATTATCGCCCTGACAAAGGCTTTTCCAAACGGCAGAGCGGTTTTGGCCGCCGCGATGCTGATTGTCACCTCTTTCAGCATGCCGTCCCCGGTTTCCAGCAGGCCGCTGTAAGCGACCATCCATGCGATGAGCACAGAGCCGGCCAGATTGGCTATGTACACGATGATCCAATTTCTCAGCATGGCCCCGAGGGATATCCTCTTGTCCAGCAGGGCCGTGATCATCAGATTGTTGCCGGTGAACAGCTCCGCGCCGGTAAATACCACCAGGATCAGTCCAGCCGGGAAGATGCAGCCGGACAGCATTTTGCCCATTCCGTTGGTAGCCGGATTTGACAGAAGATAATAACCCGCCATGTTGGCTCCGGAGCCTGCCAGGGCAATAAAAGCGCCCGCCAGAATCCCGAGTAGGAGCATGCGCCTTACAGACAGCTGGGATTTCTTTACGGCGGCATCCATGGTGGCTTCCAGTATTTCCTGCGGTTTTAGCTGTGTCATAGTGTAGGTTCCTCTTTTCTCTCAGTTTTGTATACAATACCCGAAATACCGAACAAAAAAATTATACCATTTTTGACGTAGGAGTCAATGTTTTATCTGGCATTTTCGCCCTGAAATAGGGCAATCGCAAAGTCCAAACTTCAATTGAGCCATGTAAATATAGCACGGAT
>CAZGED010000100.1:0-6887 GCA_964525085.1 uncultured Senimuribacter sp. | reverse complement strand
CAGGGCTGACAGAAGCGACAGAGCAGGCAGACCCGGCAGGGCTGACAGAAGCGACGGAGCAGGCAGACCCGGCAGCAAAGAAAGTGAAAAGCCATCGAAGCGTTTCAATGCAGCGGTGGCTCTTTTGTTCTTTATGATTCGGCCTGATGTTACAGTATCCCCGCCGCGTCAAAGACCTCGTCCGCCAGGACGCCTCCTTTGTTCGCGACCACCAGGGAGGAGGCAGCGTTGGCCTTTGCGACAGCGTCGTACATGGATAAGCCCATGGAGAGCCCCGCCATAACCGCGCCGCAGTGGGCGTCCCCGGCGCCGATGGTGTCGACCACGTGATCCACAGGCACAGGCGGCACGTGGACCAGACCCTGATCGCCTTCACACCTGTCCTCACAGCCGCTTTTCCTGCTGCCTTCACGCCTGTCCTCACGGCCGCTTTTCCTGCTGCCTTTACAGCCGCCGAAACAATCGCTGTCATAGGAATCGCCGTAGTAATAGGCGCCGTTAGGTCCGTTGGTGATGATGATGGTGTTGCCCGTGCGCGCGTAAAGGGCTTCCGCCGCCGCGGAAATCGTGTCACAGCCCGTGTAGCGGCAGATCTCGTCCTCGTTTAAGTGCATCACAGGGTGCAGGGCGAAGATCCGTTCCATCAGAGCGGGATCGATGAGGCAGATCCGGGGGCCCGGCCCGTAGAACACCGGCAGGCCGCTTTCCTCCAGAAAATCCACGATCACGCCGCCGGTCTTTTCCTCGATCTCCAGGCCGCATATGTAGGCGCAGCTCAGCTTGTCCGGCTTCAGCTGATCGAACCATTCCCTGTAGAACAGGTACTCCGCCCCGTGGTCCACGATGAAGGTCCGCTCCCCGCTTTCCTCTACAAAACAGTAGCAGCAGCCGTTGGCCATGTCCGGCGTCGGCATGGGAGAAGCCAGACCTTTGGCCGCCAGCTGATTGCGCACGAAGTCGCCGTAGAGCCCTGTCCCCACCGGTGAAAACAGCACGTAAGGCGCGCCGAAGTGACGGATCATGTCCGCCACGTTGTGGGCGCAGCCGCCCAGAGACATGGTCTGCGATTTGACGTGGACGTCGTCGGCCGTCGTCGGCAGAAAGTCCAGATTGATGATGATATCGGCTACCGTTGAGCCGATGACTAAAATCTTTTTCACTTGCGAATACTCCGTATCAATTAGATTTTCGCTTTATAGTATACCACCATCTGTCGAAATAGTCACTACCCGAACCGGCAGCAATTTCCCGCTGGCCGCCGCGGCCTTCTCCGCCGCCATCTGCAGTCCACCGCAGCAAGGCACTTCCATCCGCAGGATCGTGACCGACGCGATGTCGTTGTTCCGCAGGATCTCCGTCAGCTTTTCGCTGTAGTCCACCCCGTCCAGCTTCGGGCAGCCGATCAGCGTCACCCGGCCGCGCATGAATGCCTCGTGAAATCCGGCGTAAGCATAAGCCGTGCAGTCCGCCGCGATCAGCAGATTCGCCCCGTCAAAATAGCCTGCGCGCAGCGGCGCCAGTTTGATCTGTACCGGCCAGTTGGCAAGGCGGGAGCAAAGGGTGTCCGTCGGGGCCTTGTCTGACGCGTCGTGGTGCTGCGGCGTGTGAGACGCTGCCCCCGGACAGCCGGCTCCGGGCCGGAGATCCTTTGGCGCGGCGCCCGGGCAGCTGCAGGCCGGAGCGTCCGCGGCTGCCTTTGCCTCCATGCGGGCTTGGACGGCAGCCGCATCATATGCGGCTGCCTCTCTTTCCACAAAGGTGATCGCGCCGGCAGGGCAGGCGGGCAGACAGTCTCCCAGACCGTCACAGTAGTCGTCCCGCAGCAGCTTTGCTTTGCCGTCCGACATGCCGATGGCGCCCTCGTGGCAGGCTTCGGCGCAGAGGCCGCAGCCGTTGCATTTCTCTTCATCTATGTGTATGATTCTTCTGATCATGTTCCATTCCTCCTTGACTTTGATGGGATCAGTATATTACAATAGAAAAAATCGTTCCGTTGTATCTGCAACGAAAAGGAGAAAGAATGAAAAAATGGATGGACGCGATGAGAGTATCGGCGCTGTTTGAGGGTATAAAGGAAACGGAGTTGGAATCGCTGGTGGAAAACGGCGGCGTCAAGGTTCAGACGTTCCAGAAGGATCAGTTTTTGATTCACCAGGGAGATAAGGCTAAGGGCGTGGGCCTGGTGCTGGAAGGACGCCTGCATATTTTGCGGGAGGATTTTCTGGGAAACCGTGAGATCTTGGCGGAGGTGACGGCCGGCGATATCTTTGACGAGGTCTACGCGATCCTGCAGGGGGAGCCCCAGAGCGTGGCCGTGGTGGCTGCCTCCGACGGCCAGGTGGCCTTTTTTTCGACAGAACAGCTTTTGGAAAACCGGAACGTCATGGACAACATGATCAAAGTCCTGGCCAGAAAGAATTTGTTCCTGACCCGCAAGATGTCCCATCTTTCGCAGAAAACCATCAGGGGAAAGCTGATTTCCTACCTGTCGGAAGAAGGCAGCAGGCAGGGAAGCTCCGAGATACGCCTCCCTTTTAACCGGCAGCAGCTGGCGGATTACCTGTCCGTGGAGCGCAGCGCATTGTCTCGGGAGCTGTCGAAAATGAAAGATGAAGGGATGATTTGGTTTTACAAAGACCATTTTTTGTTGTACAATATCAAGTAATATTACGAAGGAGGGCATTATGTCATCTTTGACGGAGAGAGCGCTGGCGGCATCGCTGAAAAAGCTGCTGGAAAAGAAGACCTTGGATAAGATTACAGTGAAGGATATTACCGATGCCTGCGGCGTCAACCGGCAGACTTTCTATTATCATTTTCATGATGTCTATGATCTGGTGGAGTGGATCCTGATGGAAGAGGCCGAAAAGTTCCGCAGTCAATACGAGAGAGAGGAAGATCTGAAGGTGCTGGTAAGCAAGCTGACCGAGCGGCTGACGGAAAACCGATCTTTTATCATCAACACCTTCTATTCTGTCAATCGGCGGCAGCTGGAAAAATTCCTTCAGGATTTGGTGCGGCCTGCGCTGAAGAACATCGCAGCCGGTTATGCGGAAGGCAGGCATATCAGCCAGGAGGACCAGGAGTTTGTGGTGAACATCTTTGACTTTGCACTGATCGGTCTCGTGACAGAGTGGGTCGGACATGGGATGGATACGACCTACATCAAGGATATCGACCGGTTTTACAAGGTGTTGGACGGAACCATGGAAGGCGCGCTTCAGAAGTTCTCCCTGCTGTGATCCACCTCCCATTTTGTTTACGACAAAGTTTCAGCCTTGTCCTATTTTGCGGCATGTCTTTTTGTTTGTCTATTGTGATAAAACACCGACGGATTATGATAAAATCGAAGGAGTGAAGAAAAATGAGTTTGGCTCAGGAAGTAAAACGACTGGCACTTCGTGCCGTGTATAATTATCTGGATCAGGATCCTCAGAATAATCTGCCCCGTCTGATGGAGTGGGTGGACAGAAATGCCGGAGAAATCCTGGAACCGCAGCGGAAAGCTTTTCGGAAGATCATCGAGGAGCGCGACAGCAACTGGTACCGCCTGATGGAAAGCCTTTGGTCGGACGTGGACAGCGAGGTGCGCAAAACGCTGTTTGAAAATCTGATCATCAACGCCAATCTGCTGTCGGCGCTGCAGGCCACGGAAACCGGAAAGCAGTACAGCTGCGTAGTACCGTGGATGCTGGTGCTGGATCTTGCAGCAGATACCCAGAGCGAAGAGATGTCCTTTGATGCGCTGGACAAAATCATAGAGGAAGCCAAGGCGATGGGAACGTACGCTTTCGTGTTCCATGGAGACAGGGATCTGACCTGTAAAGATGAGAAGATCGCACTGTGCAACAAGCATCAGGATTGCGAGTTTATGGACTTTATCAGCGGTGACAATGTGGACGAAGCGTATCTGGACCAGCAGCTGCGGGTCAAGAACTGCATTCCGGCGCTGCAGCTGCGGGGAACGGATGAGGACCGCAGACTGGAACCGGTGATGAAACTGCTGCGGGAACGGAAGCTGGCCTTTGGGACCTTCTGCTTCTATGATGAGGAAAACCAAGGCGGATTTGCCAGGGAAGAAGTCTTTGAATGGATGGTGCAGCAGGGAAATAAGTTCTGCTTTTTCTTTTCCTCCCTGCCGGAGGAGCAGGATGAGCTGTACCGGCTGGTACAGCTTTACCGCCAGACAAAGCCCCTTTTGACCATCAATTTCTGCAAGGATAAAGAGATGATAGGAGGGTGCCTCGCCGCCCGTCATTACTGTGCCGTGGATCCGTCCGGGAGGGCCAAGCCATGTCCGTTTATCGACGAAGCAGGGATCGATGTGCAGGGACAGTCTCTGCTGTCGGCATATCAGTCCCCGCTGTTCCGGACCTACTCCGAGAGCTGCCCGCCGTGCAGGGGGCAGAAAGGGGCAACATCTCCTAGTATTTGACAGGTAAAGAATTTTGATGGAGTTTGATGGAGTTTGATGGACTGCATGACGGCCGGCGGGCAATGGGATCACAGCCCAAGCAGCAGTTCGTCCAGAATGGCCGCCGCGTCTTCGATGCAACCGTCACAGCTTCGGAGGACGCATCCGGTGTCCATGCCCTTGATCTCGCTGCAGACGGTGGATTTGTTCTTCTCCAGAAACAGGTTCGTGGCTTTACGCATCAGCCTGTAGGAGGACGCCTTTGTTGCGGGAGCGTCCAGATTTCCGTCAGAGTTTTTCATACCGATGACCATAGCCATGCCGGAGACCGCGCCGCAGGTGCTGAAGGTGCCCATGCCGCCGCCGAAAGCCTCAGACAGCTTGAACACGGTTTCCGGGTCATACCCCATGACGTTGCAGAATGCACAGGCAACAGCCTGGGCACAGTTAAAACCGCTGTGATGCAGTTCGACTGCAAGTTCTTTTCTATCCATACGATGATTTCTCCTTTCGCTTGTACTGCTTGCCATTATACTATAAAATGGTTGTGAAAGCAAGGAATCCGGGTTATAATGTAAGAAAATGATAAGAAACGGAATGAGACAATGGAGTATCAGTTATATAAGGAAGAAAACTTTTCTGTATCGAAATGGACTGGCGGCGTAACCAAGCAGCTGGCAATTTTTCCTGCCGACGGGAGCTATTTGGAGCGCAGATTTATATGGCGGCTCAGCACCGCTACCTGTGAACAGGAGGAATCCACCTTCTCTAAGCTGCCGGACTTTGACAGGGTGCTGATGGTGCTTTCGGGCAGCGTGGTTCTGGCCCATCAGGACGTCAGAGTCGCGCGGCTTTCTGAGCTGGAACAGGACAGTTTTGACGGAGCCTATCGTACAAAGAGCTTTGGCCGGATCACCGATTACAACCTGATGGTGGCAAAGGGGAACCGGGGGACTTTGGACGCCGTTGAACTGACGCAGGACAGCAGAAAGCTGGCCTTTGACGAGGACGGGAACTACGAGAGAAAGACGGCGGCGCTCTTCTGCCGGGACGGATTCGCAGCGGTGAGCGTGGGCGGCGAGACCATCATGATGCGTCCGGGCCAGCAGCTGGTCATAAACGGCGCCGCAGGCGAGGCCTTTGACATTTCCGTAATGGGGGAAGGGCATCTGGTCCGCGCCCAGATCTTCTACGATTATCATCCGGAAGAGATGGGGCCGACGGTGATTCCGCGGGAAAAGGCCACCTTTGACGATTTTATGGCCTGCGTTTACCTGGCCAACGTACAGTTCCGAGGCGCGAGGTTTATCTTTCCGAAGCTGAAGAACCAGTGGTTTGACGAGGAGCTGTCAAAGGCGATCCGAACGCTGGAACGGGTCTATCTGCCTTTCTTTGTGGGCGTTCTGGGGCTGTGCATCGTCGCGGGTCTGTGCCTGACCTACGTCAGCGAAACCGTCTGCCTTCTGGCATGCCTGATCTGGCTGATCGCCGATATCTTCCTGGTGTCGCCGCTGATGTATTTTGCCGTTGTGCCGAAGCCTGTGCGCAGGCATATCAAAGACATCCGCCATCTGACCCCTTACGAGCAGAAGGTAAGGGAGAAGCAGCTGGGTACCAACGAGCAGCTGGAAAGAATGCTGAAAAAATATAAGGATTCCGGCAAGCCCGTCTATGACAAAGAGGGAAACCGAGTCAAGTGATCCGCGCGATAAAACGTTATGCGTATGATCTGAACCTGATCTGAACATGAAAAAATCCCCGGAAGCCGCATGGTGCGGCGGCAGGGGATTTTTAAATATCAGCCTATTTACGCAGCGCCTCGATAAAGGCGTTTACGTCGTCTTCTGTGGTGCCCCAGGAGGTGACCAGACGGATCACCCGGCAGCCGTCTGCGGCAGGCGCCCAATCGTAGAAGAAGAAGTCTTTTTCCAGTTCCCTGACCATCGGTTCCGGAAGAATCGGAAACAGCTGATTGGTCCGGGAATTTCCATCAAAGCCGTAGCCGGCGGCTTCGATGCCCTCGCGCAGCTTCTTTGCCATGGCGTTTTCATGCCGGCCGATCTGGTAGAATACGCTGTTTTCTCCGCCTTCCAGCATCGCTTCAAACTGCACGCCGATGAGACGTCCCTTTGCCAGCATGGCGCAGTTCTGCTTGATCATCCAGCGATAATGGTCGGCAAGGTCTTTGTTCAGAATGACGACGGCTTCTCCCAGCAGGCAGCCGTTCTTTGTGCCGCCGATGTAAAAGGCGTCCGTCAGGCGGGCGATGTCTGAAAGCGTCAGGTCGTTGTCCTCGCAGGTGAGGGCAGCGCCCAATCTCGCGCCGTCCATGTACAGATACATATCCCGGTCCCGGCAGGCTTTGCTCAGAGCTTCCAACTCGGCTTTGCTGTAGATGGTGCCGCTCTCTGTGGTATTGGAAATATAGGCCATCTTTGGAACGACCGTGTGGTCATCTTCATATTCTCCCCAG
>CAZGED010000099.1:0-6924 GCA_964525085.1 uncultured Senimuribacter sp. | reverse complement strand
TACACCCAGTGGTCCAACAAGGCCTGGAGAATTTCCAGAGTAAACAGAAAATAGTTGATATAAAGTAGATACAACTTTTTGCAGGCAGCCTGCGTTGAAATCCATCGACGCAGGCCGCCTGCTTTTTTGGCGCTCTGCAAAACGGCGGTTGCCCTTGTTTTTTGGACCCGTTTCCCTTATACTGATAGAAAGAATGATCGAGGTGGAGGCGCAGACGTATGTCCTTTTCAACAGAAACCAAAAATGAATTATCCAGAAGCGTGCCGGAGAAAAAGTGCTGCCAGCTGGCGGAGATCGCAGGATTCCTTCGGGTTTCCGGCAGCCTGCGCTTGGCGGGAGGCGGAAAATTCAAGATCGTCATTTCCACGGATAATCCGGCGGTAGCCCGCCACTATAAGAAGCTGATTCGGGAGTACTTCCAGGTGGAGACCAAGCTGGAGGTAGGAGAGGCGCCGGGACCGAAAAAGGGCCGTGCCTATTCCCTGACCATCGGGCCGGAGATGCGTAGCGAGCAGATCCTGCGGGAAACCGGCATCCTGCTGGTGCGGGAAGGCAACAACTATATTTCCGACGGCATTTACGGCGACCTGATCAAGAACAAGTGCTGTAAAAAGGCGTATCTGCGGGGCATCTTCATGGGTAGCGGCAGCGTCAGCAATCCTGCCCGCAGCTACCATCTGGAATTCGTCTGCACCAGCAAAAATCTGGCGTCGGATCTGCGAAAGATGATCAACTCCTTTGTGGATCTTTCCGCCAAGATCGTGGAGCGAAAGGACAAGTTCGTGGTGTATATGAAAAACTCGGAGTACATCTGTGATACCCTGGCGATCATGGGCGCCCATCCGCAGATGCTGGCCTTTGAAAACGTGAAGATCCAGAAAGGCATGGTCAACAAAGCGGTCCGCATGACCAACTGTGACACGGCCAACACGGACCGGACGCTGGATGCGTCTCAGCGACAGATCGACAATATCCGGAAGATACAGGAAGCCATGGGGCTGAGCCGGCTGCCGGAAAAGCTGCAGCAGGCTGCCCGGCTTCGGCTGGAGTATCCGGAGGCCAGCCTGGCGCAGCTGGGAGAGATGATGGATCCGCCCCTGAAAAAATCCGGCATCAACAACAGGTTCCGCAAGATCGAGGAGATCGCTTCCAGGCTGTAGCGGCGGCGCTTTGCGTGACGGGCACCAGACGGAATTTCTTCCAAATAATACATGAAGCAACTTGAAGGAGGCAGAAGTTTTTTTGCCTCTTTCTGTATATAATATCGGAAAGGGTTGGAGGAAAAAAGTAGACGATCTTGACGATTTTTGTTGTTTCGCAGAGTAAACAAGTGTATAATTGGAATGTGAGTTAGATTTTTTGTTCTTGCTCACCAATAGGCTTAAAGTAAAGCGACCAATAGGAGGTGATGAACCAGTGTTTGCTGAAGAGTTGGCGAAGATCCAGGAAAGCGAAGGCAAAGCGGACGAAATTCTGAAAAATGCCAAACTGGACGCCAAGCAGGCCTTAGCGGATGCGAAGGCTGAGGCCGCGAAACTGGTTGAGGACGCGAAGACCAAGGGAAAAGAAACCTACGACGCGTTCCTCGCAGAAGGGCAGACGGAGTCGGACCGGCAGTACGAATCCTATCTCGCAAAGACGAGAGCGGACTGCAGGGGCGTCATGGATGCTGCTCTGAAAAAACAAGACTTAGCGATAGACTACATCGCAGAAAGGATCGTGGGAGCAAGTGGCGATCATTAAAATGAAAAAGCTGGCTGTCATCGGTCTGGACGCTGTAAAAGAATCGCTCATATCCGATTTGATGGAAGCGGGAGTGGTACAGATCACGGATCAAAGCCAGCGACTGGCAGAAGATGAAGTGCTGAAGAGCTTCGGCGTCCGGGACGGGGACGAGGCCAGGGTATCTGCGCTGGAAGCAGATATCAATCGCATATCCGTTGCCCTGGACACTTTGGAGAAATACTCCACGGCCAAGAGCCCTTTGTTCTTCACCCGCAGAGCCATGAAAAAGTCAGCGTTTGCCGAGACGGTCAAAGGCAGAGAGAAACTCTTTGATGACGCCCGGGAAGTCCTAACGCGCAACGATGAGCTTCACAAGCTGCGGGAACGGATCAACAAGAAACAAGCCGATCTGGCAGCGGTCAGCCCGTGGGTCGTGTTTGACCTGCCGCTCGAACTGGAAGAGACCAGGTACACCACCGTCAATCTGGGGGTTGTGCCTGCCGCCGCAGACGTAAGCACCATTACCGAGCGGGTCTATGACGGCAGGGATGCCGTGGCTCTGACAGAAGTCGGCAGAGACAAAGACTTGATCTATCTGGCTGTGGTAACCATGAAAGAGGACCAGGAGGATGTGCTGACCGTTCTGAAACAGCACGGCTACACGCCGACGCCGTTTAAAGGATGGACCGGAACGGCTGCGGAAAACAAAGAGAGAATCCTTGCGGAGATTCAGGAAACAGAAGCGCGCTGCGCGCAGGTGGAGCAGGAGATCTCCGGTCTGGAAGACCTGAAGCCGGGCATCGAGTGCCTCTATGACGATTTGGTCATAGAGAGAGACCGGGAAAAGATCAAAGAACGCCTGCTTCGAAGCAAGCGGACCTTCCATCTGGAAGGATGGGTGCCGGAACCTGCGGCAGAAGCGGTAGGCAGGCTGCTGGAAGAAAAGGAATGCTGCTTCGCCTGTCGAGACCCGGAAGACGACGAGGAAGTACCGGTTCTTACGCAAAACAACAGCTTGGTGGATCCTTTCTCAGCGATTACGGAGATGTACTCGCTGCCTGATTACAGAGGCGTAGACCCAACAAAGTATTTTGCGCTGTTTTACGCGATGTTTTTCGGCATCATGCTGTCCGACGCAGGCTACGGCCTGGTCATCGCAATCGCATGCTTTGTCGTACTGCGGAAGTTTGCCCTGGAGGGCATGACCTACCGGATGATCAAAATGTTCATGTACTGCGGCGTTTCCACCGTATTCTGGGGCGCCATGTTCGGCGGGTGGTTCGGAGACTTCTTCGAAGTGGCCGCCAAGACCATTTTCAACAAAGAGATCACGATCTCGCCGATCTGGTTCAATCCGATCGACGATCCGACCAGGCTTTTGATCTGGTCTTTGGTCTTCGGTGTGATCCATCTGTTCCTGGGCATGGGTATCAAAGCGGCCATGCTGATCAAACGGGGCCAGCTGGTGGATGCCGTATGCGACATTTTCTCGTGGTATCTGGTCATCCTGGGAGCCGCCATGTGGCTGGCAGGCGGAAACCTGTCGCAGGCCCTGGTGAAGCCGGGCATGTACATGGCCATTGCGGGCGCGCTGATTCTGCTTTTGACCGGAGGCCGGAACAACAAAGGCATCGGAAAGGTCACGGGCGGTTTATCCGCACTGTACAATATTACAAGCTATATCTCGGACATCCTGTCCTATTCCAGACTGCTGGCATTGGGTCTCGCGACGGGCGTTATCGCTTCTGTCGTGAACACGATGGGCTCGCTGGCAGGCGGCGGAGCCGTAGGAATCATTGTGCTGGTGGTGGTGTTTGTCATCGGACACACCTTCAACCTGGCGATCAACGCGCTGGGAGCGTTTGTCCATTCCAGCAGACTGCAGTACATTGAGTTCTTTGGAAAGTTCTACGAGGATGGCGGAGAGGAATTTGATCCATTCAGAAAAAATACAAAATATATTCGCTTGACGAGCGATTTAAACGGAGGTAAGAAATGATTACTGGAAATGTTTGGGCACTACTTGGTGCAGCGGTTGCAGCTTTAGCTGGTATAGGAAGCGCGATTGGCGTAGGTATCGCCGGTCAGGCGGCGGCGGGGGTTCTGGCTGAGGATCCTAAGAAGTTTGGTAAGACGTTGATTTTGCAGGCGCTGCCTGGCACACAGGGCATCTACGGTCTGCTGATGGCCTTCCTGATTTTCATCCGTATCGGTCTGTTAGGCGGCGGAATGATTGATCTGGATGTGTCCCAGGGACTGTACATCTTTGCATCCGGCCTTCCAATCGGCCTGGTAGGCATTTGGTCCGGTATCGCACAGGGCAAGACGGCCGCATCCGGCATCATGCTGCTGGGCAAGCGCTCTGACCAGATGGCAAAAGGTATCATTTATGCAGCCATGGTAGAAACCTATGCGATTTTCGCGCTGCTGATTTCCATCCTGATGCTGTTCAATCTGGGCATTTAATGAAGGATGTGGACAAAAGATGAGTATAGAAAAGATTACATCGAAGATCATCGGCGACGCGCAGGCAGAGGCGCAGAAGGTGTTGGACCAGTCTAAGACGGTGCAGGAGGAAATCCTTTCCAATGCCAAAGCGGAAGCGCAGAAGATCCTGTCGCAGTCAGAAGCCGATGGCCGCAGCGAGAAGGAAAAGCTGATCAGCCGGAGAAAGGCTGTGGCAGACATCGATGGGCGCAAGATCGTGCTGGAGGAGAAGCAGAAGCTGATTGCGGACTGCTTTGACAAGGCCGTAGACAGAATCACGTCTATGGAACCGGACGCTTACGTCGATTTTCTGGTACGGCTGCTGCGTTCTGCAGGAGAGACTTCCGGGGAGCTGATCCTCAACGAGAAGGATGCGGCGCGCATCGGCAGCAAATTGACAGCGGCTGCGGCAGAAGCAATTCCGGAAAGCCGGTTTACCGTATCGGAGGAAACCAGGAACATCAAAGGCGGATTCCTGCTGAAAAAAGGTTCCGTCTATGTGAACTGCGCCGTAGAAGCCATGGTGGACGAAGCCCGAGAAGAATTGGTAGGAGACGTGGCTGCCCGGTTGTTTGAGTAAGGAGATAGATGCAATGGCAAAGCGCAAAACAGAAGAATACATCTTTGCGGATGCATATATAGGGAGTTTCGTCAAGAATCTGATGAGCCGGCAGGATATGATGCGTCTGGCCGCTTGCAAGGATCTGGCTTCAGCCGAGAGCATTCTGCAGGAATTCGGCTACGGCGAGCCAAAGGAGGTCCACGAGGGAGACATCGAAACCTTCATCAGGCGGGAGCAGAACAAGCTGTTTGACCTGATCTATGACACATTGCCTGAGAGAAAGGAACTGGCCATGTGCCTGTTCCCTTACGACTATCACAATGTAAAGGTCTGTCTGAAGGCTGAGTTTCTGGGGATTACGCCGTCTGAGGATCTGCTGGTTTCGACCGGAGACATGGATTGGAAGCAGGTGGTCGCCATGGTCCGCGACAGGAACTACATGTTCATGCCGGTGCACATGAAGGAAGCCATCATAGAAGCGGTGGACCTGTTTGGCAGAGGCGGTGACCCGCAGGAGATCGATATCATCATGGACAAGGCCTGCTACAGGCAGATGCTGGAGGCAGCGGAAGCCACCGGCGAGGAGTTTTTGATCGGCATTGTCAAGCGTCAGATCGATATCCTCAACCTGAAGACTTTTGTTCGTCTGAGAAAGATCGAGAAACCATGGTCTTTTTTCCAGAAGGTATTTCTGGCAGGAGGCAACATCAGCGAGCAGTTCTTCATCGCGTCTTATGAGGAGCCTTTCGCCCAGCTGGCGGATAAGCTGGCGCCTTACGGGCTGAAGGAGCCGATGGCGGAAGGAGGCAGAGAAATCAAGGAGACGGGAGACTTCGCTCTCTTTGAGAAGCTGTGCGACGATGCAATGATGGAATTCAACAAACAGGCGAAATACGAATCCTTCGGCATCGTACCGATTGCGGGATATTGGTATGCCAAGGAGATCGAGATCGACAACCTGCGTATCATTCTGACGGGGATTCTGATCGGATCTACCCCGGAACAGATCGGTGAAAGATTGAGGGAACCATATGTATAAGATAGGTGTGATCGGCGACAGGGATTCGGTTCTGGGCTTTAAAGCAGTAGGCCTGGATGTGTTTCCCTGCAGCCAGAGCGACGAAGCGAAAAAGGTCCTTCATCAGCTGGCCAAAGGAGAATATGCGATTATCTACATCACGGAGAAACTGGCAGCTGAGCTGACGGGGGACATCGATAAATATAAAGACTCAAGACTTCCGGCGATCATCCCGATTCCCGGTAAAGAAGGAGCTTCGGGAACAGGGATGGACAACGTGAGAAAGTCCGTCGAACGTGCTGTGGGAGCGGACATACTATTTGGAGGTGAAAAATAGATGAGTCAAGGAAAAATTGTTAAGGTATCAGGCCCACTGGTCGTTGCATCCGGCATGGAAGATGCGGATATGTTCGACGTGGTCCGCGTAGGCGACCTGGGACTGATCGGTGAAATTATAGAGATGAGAGGTGACATGGCCTCCATTCAGGTATATGAAGAAACGGCAGGCATCGGACCGGGAGCACCGGTGGTATCCACAGGTGCGCAGCTCTCCGTAGAGCTGGGGCCTGGTCTGATCGAGACCATGTATGACGGTATTCAGAGACCGCTGGAGGCCATGCGTGAGAAAGCAGGCTCCAACATCACCCGCGGCATCAGCGTGCCTTCTCTGGACAGAGAGAAGAAGTGGGAGTTTGTCCCGACCGTTGCGGCAGGCGATGCGGTGGAAGCCGGAGACGTGATCGGCACCGTCCAGGAGACGGTGGTCGTTCAGCAGAAGATCATGGTGCCTTACGGTATCAGCGGCGTCGTGGAAACCATCGAGAGCGGCGCCTTTACCGTGGAGGATGTGGTCTGCAAAGTGAAGAAGGAAGACGGTACCGTAGTTGAACTGACCATGATGCAGAAATGGCCGGTTCGTGTCGGCAGACCGTATAAGGAAAAACTGGTGCCGGAAATGCCTTTGATCACGGGCCAGCGTGTCATCGACACACTGTTTCCGATCGCAAAGGGCGGCGTGGCAGCCATCCCGGGACCGTTCGGCTCCGGCAAGACCGTAACGCAGCATCAGCTGGCTAAGTGGGCCGACGCTGACATCGTAGTGTACATCGGCTGCGGCGAGCGGGGAAACGAA
>CAZGED010000098.1:0-6955 GCA_964525085.1 uncultured Senimuribacter sp. | reverse complement strand
AAGGCCGCATCGATCTGGCAGATCCTCAGGGAGAATCCATGGTCATCGCTATCCCTTTCGCGGAGAAACCGGATCACTTTTACTTTAACCAGGAGATCAACTACATAGCTGCCAGCGTCACGGTCTGCCCGCAGACGAAGGCAAACTTTCGGGAAAAGCACCCGGTCGGCGGCGCTTCCGTCCTTGCAATCATCCACGATTTGATGTAAAATAGCTGTGCGTCTTTTGTTGCGCACAGATGTGGTATGGAGGCAAGGTGAGCATGAAAAAATACATCGAAGTTCTTGGCAGAATCATTGAAAAACAGGCAGTCTCTGCTCCGGATCGGGCGCGCATTCTGCTGGAAGCGGCCTATCGATGGGTTCAGTTTTCAGGCTGCCGCAGCCGCGGCGAGGATATCCGATCTGCAGATACCTATATCAACGGCGTGATCGCAGGCACCATTACAGATTCTTTCCGGCGCCCAAAGAACGCAGTTATGGTAAACATCTTCTTTCCCTGCGAGTTGCTTCATGCGATGGATCTTGTACCCATGTTTCCGGAGGGCATATCCGTCTATGCCGCCAACACCGCCTGTCAGCAGGTCTTTTCAGAGGCGGCGGAGGATCGTGATGTGCCGGAAAGCTTTTGTTCTTACCACAAGACCATGCTCGGTATGGCGCAGTTGGGCGTCATGCCCGCACCGCTGATGATCGCCAACACCACCCTGGCCTGCGACGCGAATCAGCTTTCCTTCCGCAGCCTGTCACAGTTGTATCAGGTTCCCCATATGGTCATCGATGTTCCGCATGCCGACGATGAGGACGCCGTAGCCTATGTCGCCGATCAGCTTCGAGAAACGGCGGCCATGCTGGAAGACCTTTGCCGGAGGAAGCTGGATCTTCAGACGCTGGAGGAATCGGTGGCCTGCTCCCAGCGGACCCTGGAAGCGTATCGGACGTTCCTGCAGATGAGGGGAAACGTCTCCCTGCAGACCACCATGTCCGGCGAACTGTGCAGAATGATCACCAACCACGTCATACTGGGGAGGAAGGAAGGGGAAACCTATATGAATCGGCTGGTTCGGGCTGCCGGCTGTGCAGCACCTTTGGATCCGGAAAAAAAACGGATCTTCTGGATGCATACCCTTCCAAACTGGCAGGATTCCATGAAGGGGATCCTGGAGGAAAGCGGCTGTTGCGAGCTGACAGGTACGGATCTGGCCATCGATGCCCTTTTGGATATGGATCCGAAACGGCCCTATGAAAGCATGGCCCGGCGCATCGTCAAAAACTCTTTCAACGGGTCTGCCCTGCGACGCATTGAGAGTGCGATCCGTTGTGCGAAGCAGGTCCGTGCAGACGGGGTCATTATCTTTTGTCACTGGGGATGCAAACAGACAATGGGGCTTTCCCAGCTGGCGAAGCAGATGCTGGAAGCCGAAGGTCTCCCCGCCCTGGTGCTGGACGGGGACGGCTGCGATGCCCGCAACGTGGCGGACGGTCAGATGGTTACCCGTGTTCATGCGTTTCTGGAACAGTTGGGAGGATGACATACATGATTGGATATACCTGTAAATATACGCCCGTGGAACTATTGCGGGGCTTTGGCGCTACAGCCGTCATGCTGGATGAAGAGGAATCGGATTTTGAGCTGGCAGAAAGTCTGACCCACGCCAATCTCTGCTGTCACGCCAAGGCCCTGATCCAACAGGGATCCCGTGCGGAAGAGCTGGTGCTGATGGATTGTTGCGATTCCCTGCGCCGCTCCTATGATGTGCTCCAGGCAGAGAAAACCCACGGATTCCTGAAGCTGATGGACCTGCCCCACGAAAACGGGCAGTGCGCCCGGGAGCGATTTAAGACCCAGCTGATACAGCTGGCCGCCGATTATCAAAAGGTCTGCGGCAGAAAATTTTCCAGAGAGGCTTTTCTTTCCGCATGCCGGGGAAGCGCCGGAAGCCTGCCGAATCAGCCTTTTTTGGCGGTGCTGGGTGCTCGTGTCAGTCCGCCGCTTCTGGCGCTGATCCAGAGAAAAATGCCTCTTCCCGTCGTAAATCTGACCTGCAGCGAGAACCGGAGCCTGGAGGAGCCGCCTGCGCAGGCCGAAACGATGTCCTTTGATCAGCTGATGGACTGGTATGCCTCGGCTTTGCTGCGGATGATCCCCTGCATGCGGATGACCCATGTGGCCGGTAGAAAAGCGTTGACCCAGCATCCACAGCTGAAAGGTATCGTCTATAACACGGTGAAGTTTTGTGATTTTTACGGTTTCGACTATGCCGCCCTGAAACAGGAAACGGCCCTTCCGATCCTTAAAATAGAGTCTGATTACATGCCGCAGCCGGCCGGCCAGCTGTCCACGCGGCTAGAGGCTTTTTCCGAAAGCCTTCTTTCAAATGCGGCTCTGAACACAACTCCTAACAGAGCCCCAAGTGCAGCTCCGGGCGGGGCCCCAAGCGCGAATCCAAACAGAACCGAAAGGGGAACGAGTATGCAAAAGACAAAATGGAACGACGGCGGTTTATACGCCGGTATCGACAGCGGTTCCACCACGACAAACATGGTGGTGATCAATGAAAAAAGGGAGATTCTCGCTTCTGCCATCGTGCGCACCGGCGCAAAGGCCCAAAACGGTGCAAAAGCTGCGCTGTCGGAGATCTGTAGCCAGCTTGCCGCCGGGCCGGAAGCCCTTTGTTCCATCCTGGCCACCGGTTACGGCAGAGACAATATCCCCTTCGCCACCGGTACAAAGACCGAGATCACCTGTCATGCCAAAGGCGCTTTTTTTATCAATCCCGCCGTCAGGACCATCGTGGATATCGGCGGCCAGGACAGCAAGGTGATCTGCCTGGACAAAACGGGGTCGGTGACCAATTTTATCATGAATGACAAATGCGCCGCCGGAACCGGCCGATTTCTGGAAATGATGGCCCGCACTTTGGAACTGGACATGAAGCAGATGAGCCAGAAGGGCCTTTCCTGGAAGAAGGATCTGACCATTTCCAGCATGTGCACCGTCTTCGCCGAATCCGAGGTCATCTCCCTCATCGCAGATAACCACAGTGACAGCGACATCATCCACGGTCTGAATCAATCCATCGCGGCCAAGACGGCCTCCATGGTCAGCCGCGCCAAAGGGCGTCCTCCCTATATGATGACCGGCGGCGTTGCACGGAACAAAGGCGTGGTACAGGCGCTGGAAGCCCGTCTGGGAGACAGTTTGTACATCACAGAGACGCCGGATCTGTGCGGGGCGCTGGGTGCGGCCCTGTTTGCGCTGGAAGAATCCGGCGACGGATTCAGGACACGATGACAGTAAGAGGTGGTTTTGTCAATATCGGTTGACAAAACCATACCGATGCCGTCAGCGTAGTCAAAACTAACGCAATCTTTACCCCAGCAGGGCCAGCAGTTCTTCCCGATCAAAGGACGGGCTCGCCATGTCGCCGCCGGCCAAAAGCTGGTCGGCCAGCTGACGCTTCTGCTCCTGCAGCTCCAGAATCTTTTCCTCTATGGTCCCTTTGGCGATGAGCTTGTACACGCTGACCACGTTTTTCTGGCCGATCCTGTGGGCGCGGTCCGTGGCCTGATTCTGCACGGCCAGGTTCCACCACGGGTCAAAGTGGATGACCACGTCGGCGGCAGTCAGATTCAGCCCTGTACCGCCGGCCTTCAGAGAGATCAGGAAAACCTGTGTCTCATCCTCGTTGAAAGCGTTGACCAGCCGGGCCCGTTCCTCCTTTTTCGTCTCGCCTGTCAAAGTGTAATAGGAGATGCCGGCCAGCGCCAGTTGCTGCTGCAACTGGGCCAGCAAGGTGGTAAACTGTGAAAACAGCAGGATCTTGTGGCCGCCCTCTGCCGCGTTTTCGATCAGGTCCATGCACATTTCCATCTTGGCGGATTCCCCTCTGTAGTCCTCGAACAGGATCCCAGGGTCACAGCAGATCTGCCGCAGCCTGGTCAGAGCCGCCAAAACCTGTATCTTTGATGTATTGAACTCCTCGTCGCTCTGTCCCGACAGCATCAGCTGCAACCGCTTTACGTCGGCGTCATAGAGTTTTTGCTGTTCACCGGACAGCTTCGTAAACATGTTCTTTTCGATCTTGTCAGGCAGATCCCGGAGCACGTCTCCTTTCAGACGGCGCAGGACAAAGGGGCCGATCAGCTTCTTCAGCCTGCCCATGGCTGCCTCATCTTTCCCCAAAACGATGGGCTGCTCCAGCTCCTTGCGGAACCGGTCGTAGCCATAGAGAAAGCCGGGCATCAGATAATCAAAGATGCTCCACAGCTCGCTGAGTCTGTTTTCCACCGGCGTACCGGTCAAAGCCATGCGGAAAGACGAATGAATCAGTTTGACGGCTTTTGATGCCTGGGTTCTGTGATTTTTGATGTACTGGGCCTCGTCGATGACCTGGCAGCCGAAGGTCAGCGCCTCGTAATGATGCACGTCCCGCCTGAGAAGCTCGTAAGACGTAATGCATACATCGCCTCCGCATATGGCGTCAATCTCTTTCTTTCGCTCTGCCGCCACACCGGCGATGGTCCTTACCGGCAGCTCCGGCGCAAACCGCTGCAGCTCGCTTTCCCAGTTGTACACTAAGGACGCCGGGCAGACGATCAGGTGGGGCCGCTGCGCCCTTCCCTTCTCCTCAAACTCAGACTGCAGATAGGTGATGACCTGCAGGGTTTTGCCCAGCCCCATGTCGTCGGCCAGAATGCCGCCAAAGCCGTACTCTGCCAGGGTCTTTATCCACAGGTATCCTCGCTTCTGATACTCGCGAAGCTCCGCATGAAGCCCGCCGGGCAACTCATAGTCGTTGTCCTCGGTACTGCGCATGCCCCGGATCAAAGCGCGGAAATCCCGGTCCCGCTCCACCGGCAGGGACGCCTTCTCTTTCAACGCCTGATCCAGATAGACCGCCCTGTACTTCGGCAGCAGGATATGGTCGCCCAACAGCTCCTTTGCCGTCAGATGCAGGCCCTCCTTCAGCTCCGCCAGCACGTCGATGCCCTCATCTATCTCGATAAAATCGCCGTCTTTCAGCCGGTGATACCGTTTCTTTCTGTCGTAGCGGCTCAAAATGTCCACCAGATCCGCTTTTGACATGTCGCCGGCCAGAAGCTTCAGCTCCAGCAGACTGCCGGACAGGGAAACCCCCGCGGAGACCGATGGCGCCGGGTGGACGCGGATCTTTTTCAGCGCGTCGGACACGAACACCTCGCCCATCTCCCGAAAGGCGTCGATGCCGCTGGTGAGCAGGTCGTAGATCCGACCGTCATCTCCCTGGAGAACAAAAAGGTTCCGTCCCGGCTCTGTCCCTTCGAAGAAAGGGCTTACGGCTCGAAGGACTTCCGCTTCCCTGACCAGATCCCGCCGCGCCAGAGCCTCTGTCCTGTCCGGAAGGCTGAATACCTCTTCGCCGTAGATGCACTTCACCTGACAGGTCATCGACTCTTTTGTCGGCGCGTCCAGATAGAACTGGAATTTCGCCTCCTGTGGCGCATAGTCCGCCGGATCAAAGTCTTCATAGTCTATACGCATATACTGACGCAGCTGAGGCAGTAGCTGGGTGCAGAACCCCGGCAGATCAGCCTTTGTTATAAAGACCGTTTTTTCATCCGCGAAGCACTGTATGAATTCTCCCAGTCCCGACAGGTCTTTGCGGTCCGCCAGATAGATGTCTCCCTGACTGAAGAAAATGATGTATCTGTTTCCGTTATATGTAGCCGGGCATTGGAACCGAAGTTCGGCGCCCTGGGAGGTCCCTTTGATCCACAGGCAGATCTCAGGTTTCTCTTTGCAGATTCGCCAGCGACTTTCTTTTTCACCGGGGATAGAAGCCTCCATCTCCTTGTCATAGGCGGTTTCCAGTAATTTTTCCAGAGCATCTGGCCGCAGCGGTACGTAGCGCAGCGTCGGCGTCCCGCCGTAATAGTAGTAGCTGTATCGGTGACCTTGCTCAGCTATGTAGCTTTCACCGTAATCCCGAACCCAGTCTGTCAAAAAGCTGACATAGGGCTGGGACGCCGGCTCAAAGGCCGCGATGGTATGGATAAATGAGAGTTTCTTTCCATAGGCGTAATCCTTCTGATGCTTCATTCTGTCCACAAAGGAAAAAACGTCTTTCAGTACGTAAGGCTTTGCTCCTCCGATTTTAAAAGATACGCAGGCTTCGCCGTCATCTTTGATCTCCAGATAGGGATACAGTCCTATGGACCCCTGCACTTCCGGCTGCAGCGCCGGCGCTGTCTTTCGAGTGATCTCCTTTTCGATCAAAGCCTTCAGAGATGCCGTAGTGGCCGGAACGTCAGCGGCCGCAGGGACGTCAGCAATGCCCGGGGCATCAGGAATACCCGGGGCGTTATGAGGAAGGCCCTGACGGGCACTCTTTGACAGAGATTCTGAAGGGCCCTCCCGCGGCAGGAAGCCCTCGTACTCGGCACAGTTTGCCTGCTGATGATCGATGTACTCCAGAAGCACGGCCACGCAGTGCTTGCACGGGCCGCTGTAGGTTTCAAAGGCCGGACAGCTGCAGTAGCCATACTCCACATCGTCTGCGGCGGTGTTGTAGGAGATATCCACATCGTAACAGTTGCGGCCGCTACCCTGCACCACCGCCCAGATATTGTCAAGCTCCGGGTTGATCATGTCTGTTTCCACGTTAAAAGTGCGGATCTTGCCCGCCTGTATGTAAATGCCCATCCCCCGCTGGTAGGTGGTGCTCACGGTCATTTTTCTGATGTCGCTACGCGTCAACATGGTTGCACCTCCAATAATATATCTAAAATTTTATCTTTTGGTTTTGCTTTTTTTAGTATACCGTATTTTTCAGGTAAGATAAAGCCTCTTTCTCGAAAAAGCAAGATTTTGTTAAATTCAAAAACACGTCGTTTCAAGAATAGTTTTTCTTTGTCCTCAGCTCCATTCTCGTAAGTTCATTGTGAACTGGCGGAGCTGGCATTACACCCGCTCT
>CAZGED010000097.1:0-6987 GCA_964525085.1 uncultured Senimuribacter sp. | reverse complement strand
CATGCACAGTCCTGAGATCCGAATGAAGCCGGAGGCCAGGGCCTGAATGCCGGCATCGGTGTTGTAGATCTGCGGAAACAGCGGCGCGATCAGGAACATGATCCACCCGGTCACTGCGCAGCAAAACACAGAGAAGGCGATCAGCTGACTGTCCTCTCTGCGTGCCTGTTCCAGCTTTCCCGCGCCCAGCAGCTGCCCGATGATGATGCCCACCGCATTACCCAGGGAGAGGAACACCACATTGAACACGTTTCCTATGGTGCTGGAGATGTTGACAGCGGCCACCACTTCCAGGCCGCGCAGGGAATAGCACTGGGTGATCAAAGCCATTCCGCCGGACCACATCACCTCGTTGACGAACAGCGGCGTTCCCACCTTGAAGATCTGCCGCGCCAGAGACGCCGGAATGTGAAACCCGCGGTACACCCCGCAGATGAACAGGTTTTGTTCGCTGTGTCCGTGGGTCCAGACTGCGATAATGGCCAGCTCCACGAATCGGGACAGCACCGTGGCAGCCGCTGCGCCAGCGACGCCCATGGCAGGAGCGCCCAGCTTGCCGAAAATCAAAATATAGTTGAAGACCAGGTTGACCGCCACTGCGATGATCCCTCCGACCATAGGCACCACCGTCTGTCCCGTTTCCCGCAGAGTGCCGGAGTAAACCTGGGCGACGGCAAAGGGCAGCAGCCCCAGAACCATGATCCGTAGGTATCCTCTGCCATAGTCCAGCGTAGCATTCAGATCACCGCCGCCGGAGCTTTCATGGAGAAAGGCCCCGATCAAAACATCTCCGCCGCAGAGGAACACCAGGGCAAACAGCCCGCTAAGCGCCAGACCGCAAAGGAGCTTGAAACGGAAGGTATACCGCATGCCCTCGTGGTTGCCGCTGCCGAAAAACTGGGCGCCGAGAATGCCGGCGCCGGCCACTGCGCCAAAGACGCATATATTGAACACAAAGATCAGCTGATTGCAGATGGCCACGCCGGACATCTGCTCCGTTCCCACCTGTCCCACCATGATGTTGTCCAGCAGGCTCACGAAATTGGTGATGCCGTTCTGGATCATGATGGGGATGGTAATTATCAGCACCTTCCTGTAAAAACTTCTGTTTCCGATCAACTTCGATTCTTTCAATGTCTTCTCCTAAAATGTTGCAAAATAAAATCTGATTTCATCATATCACGAATTTAACCGGTCAACAAGCAGTTTTATCTCCCGCCGCGAGGCCGCAGCAGGTCAGTCACAGAAAAAGCACAGTGTAATTTAGCTCATCGTCATGGTTTTGTTAATATCGGGCGGTGTGTTCCCCTCCAAAGACATCTGGGCTGATTTTTGCCAAAAAGAGAAAATGTTTCCTGCATTCTGGAACATGACGTTTCCATGACGAAAAAGTCCACGAGAGTGATAAGGTTTCTTGACACAATCGACACAAAAAATTGCTATACTGAGCCTGTCAGAAAGAGATAGGGTTACGTAATAATTTCTTTTGAACGTTCTTTCTTAATTAATATCGCAGCCAAGGGGCCTCGTCGAAAGATGAGGTCTTTTGGTTTGCGTCGATTTTATGATTTTGACGATATCGTGCAAGACCGCCGGCTTATTTTGTGGTAAACTGAAAACAGGCAAAGGAGGTGATCTCCTTGGAGAGACCGCTGAATACTATACAAAGGAAAGAAATCCGGGACGCGGACATGCCTCAGAAAGAACTGCGGAATATCCGCTATGACAGAGAGCTGGGCATCGAGGCCTATCGATTTAAAGGTGTGCTGCAGCCCTTTCCCAATCATTTCCACGACCATTACACCATCGGATTCATCAAGGACGGCCGCCGGACCATGACCTGCCGCGGCCGGGAATACCATGTGTCAAAGGGCGACGTGATCCTGTTGCAACCTCAACAAAACCACGCCTGTCTGCCCTACAGGGATTCTCCTCTGCATTTTTACGGGCTCAACGTGGTTCCGCAGGTCATGGCGGATCTGACGGAAGAAGCCGCCGGCAGGCCGTTTCAGCCGTCCTTCACAACGCCGGCCGTAAAGGACCCGGAGGCGGCGGAGACCATCTTCCGGCTCAACGAGATGATCTTTGACGGCGTTCAGGACCCGCAGAAGGAAGATCTGCTCCTCGAACTGACAGCCCTTCTCATGGCCCACTGCCGCGACGAGTCGGAACCCCGGGGCGGAAACCCCTTTGATGAAATCGCGGAAGCCTGCCGCTACATGGAAGCCCACTTCGACGAACACATCTCGCTGGACGACCTCTGCGGCGTCGCAGCCATGAGCAAATCCACGCTGCTGCGGGCGTTCACCCGGGAAAAGGGCATTACGCCTTACCGGTACCTGGAGACGCTGCGCATCAACCGGGCAAAGGAGCTGCTGGCCGCCGGAGCCACGCCTGTGGAAGCCGCCGCGGCCACGGGATTCACCGGTCAAAGCCATTTCAACCGGTACTTCACCCGATTTATCGGCCTGTCGCCGGGAATGTACCGGGACATTTTCAGAAAATAGAAAGTCAGAAAGCAAAAAGTCAGAAAATAGAAAGGAAGTTTAGCATGGATATACAACAGACAGACAAATGCGTCATCATCTTAGACGAAACCCTTCCCGCGGGGCTGCTGGCCAACACCGCCGCCATTTTAGGCATCACCATAGGCAAGGTCCGCCCGGACATCGTCGGCCCGGACATCGAGGACCACTCCGGCAAGGTCCACCGGGGCATCACGGCTCTGCCGATTCCCATTCTCCGCGGCAATCCGGCCATGATCAAAGAGCTTCTGGCCCGGCTTTACGAACCGGAGTTTGACCAGGTGGCCGTCGTGGACTTTTCCCAGCTGGCCCAGACCTGCAACCACTACAGCGAGTACAGGGAAAAGCTGTCCCTGAACGATATGACCGACCTGACCTACATCGGAATCGGCCTGTGCGGCCCAAAGAAAAAGATCAACAAGCTGACCGGCGGAATCCCGCTACTGCGCTGATCCGCCCGTCCCGTTGATCTCAGACTATGTTGACTGGGCCGGCGCGGCAGCCTCTGGCCGCGCCGGCCCATTTTGCTTCAGCGCCGCCCGGCACCGAGTCCGCCTGCCTTCTCGTCATCAGGTTTTCCCCGGCTCAGAGCACTGCCCGGCAAGGTTTTGCCCGGCACCGGGCGGCGTGCCCCTGAGGACCCTTCTACTCATCTTCTAACAGTCTGCCGTAGTAGGAATCCAGATTGTACAGGGCTGCCGCCGGGTTGTGGCCAGTCACCCGATCCTTAGCGATCAAAGTCGTGGTCACGGCCTGAGAATACTTGTAGAACAGGCTGTCGTGGCCCACGCACAGGCCTACGACGATATTCAGCTCGGTCCCTTCTCGGTTCAAAAGCTCTGCCTGCATGATCGGGTTGCACATGTTGCTGCCCACCGCGTTGCAAGCCCGGTCGATTCCCACATCTGTCTTCGGCACCGCTCCGATCTTGCAGCCGATGCCGTATACCTCAAAGCCATGGCTGCGCAGAACTCTGGCAAGGGCCCGGCTTTCCCGGATCAGTCCTACGCAGGTGGCGATGCCGATCTTGTGAAAGCCCATTCGTTTGGCAAACTCCACCGTTTCCTGTACCCGGGGCCACCGGCAGTAGCCCTCGTATTCCACGGCGGCGGCCGTCTGCATGACCTTTCTGTTTACCTCATCCTCGTAACGTTCCATGATCTCCGCCTTCACAGCTTCATCCATATTGACGGTCAGGCAGAACCCCGGATAGGTTCCGTCCTCGCTGCCGCAGCCGCAGACGCCACAGTCTACACAGGACAAATTCCGCTCTTTCATCTTTTGTCACCTCCGCAGCTTTCGTCATATCCACGGTCTCTGTAGGTTTCAACGCCCCGGGCCAGACGGCCCAGACCGTCCTTCAGCATCTCCCGCGGGCAGGCGATGTTCAGACGGGCATGAGACAGCCCGTCGCCGCGGAAGATCTCACCGGCACTGAGATACAGGCCGGTTTCCTGACGTATCCAGCTGCACAGCCGGCCGCCGTCGTCAGAAACGCGGCTGAAATCCAGCCACATCAGATAGGTGGCGGGCGCGTCAGAAACGTCGATCAAAGGCAGATGCTCCTTCAAAAACTCCTTAACTGTTTTTTTGTTCTCATACAGGTATTCGCGCAAAGCGTCCAGCCACGGTCCGCCCTGCGTAAAAGCGGCGATGGCCGCGTCGATGGCGAAGGCCCCCGGCATCCTGGCGTCGGCCAGATCCAGCCCCTTCTTCATCAGGCGGCGCAGCTTTTGATCCGGCACACAGATGGCGGCCGTCTGCAGCCCCGCGATATTAAACGCCTTTGTCGGCGCGATACAGGTAATGCTGCGGCGGGCGCAGGCCTCTGACACGGAGGCGAAGGGCACGTAGGCCAGCCCCGGATCGGTCAGATCGCAGTGGATCTCGTCAGCCACCACGGGCACATCGTATTGATCGCACAGAGCGCCTACCCTGGCCAGCGTCTCCCGGTCCCATAGATTGCCTGTCGGGTTGTGCGGATTGCTGAACACCAGCAGCCGGTTGGCCTTGTCAGCCAGCCGCGATTCCAGATCATCAAAGTCCACGCGGTACGCGCCGTCCTCGCAGATCAAAGGGCTTTCCACAGCACGCCGCTGGTTGTCTTCAATGGAGACGAAGAAGTGGTTGTAGACCGGAGACAGAACCACCACGCCCTCTCCCGGCGCGGTCAGCTGCCGCACGGCTGTGGAAATGGCAGGGATCACGCCGGTGGTAAAGGTCAGCCATTCTCTTTCCATGGAAAAGCCATGACGATCCCGCCACCAGCCGATATACGCCTCATACCACGCCTCCGGAGGCACGGTATAGCCGAAGACGCCGTGCTCCGCCCGCTTCACGATGGCCGCCCGGATCTCCGGCGCTGCCTGAAACTCCATATCCGCCACCCACATGGGCAGTTCACCCTCTGCCACATCCCACTTCATGGAGTAGGTGCCGCTTCTGTCTATGATCGTTGAAAAATCGTAATTCATCCTGTTCTCACTCCTGTTTTCTTTTCACTTTGTCCGGCCCGTATCACAGAGAACGTCCCAGTTCACGGACGCTGGCCAGCTTCGGCGCATCTTTGATCAAAGCGTCTGCCATGATCTCCGTGTTGCCCGCGGGACGGGGACTTCCGTTTAAAACTGTAATATGCACCTGATTCCTCCTGTGTGATTCTATTGATTGTGATTTTGATGGTCTTCCTGGATTCGCCTCCGCGCTCGGTCAATCCCGGTCAATCCCGGTCAATCCCGGTCAATACGGCACGTTCTCGGCAACATCCCGCAGGGGTTCCGTCCCGGACGCTTCCCGTTCCGCCAAAAATGCCTTCAACTCCCGGACCGGCATTTCCAGACCGGTGTACAGCTTGAACGCACATGCGCCCTGCCACAGTAGCATCCCTTTGCCGCCGATGACGTTTTCCGCTTTGCAGCCGTTATCCAGCGCGTCCCGCATCAGCTTTGTGACCGGCGGATTGTAGATCACATCGTAGACCACCAGGTCTTCGTGGAATGCGGTCGTGTCCGTAACGAGGGACTGGCCTTCCGTCATCGGCCGCATGCCCACAGAAGCAGCGTTGATCAAAATGTCCGCTCCGCGGATCTTCTCGCGCATCAGATCCGGCTCTGCCGTCTGATGAAACGTCATTTTGCAGGTGATTCCGTCTGACGTCATGTTTTCTCCGATGGTTTTCGCTTTGTTCAGCGCCTCCGAGCCTCGGTTGAACACGGTGATCGACTTTGCTCCGTCTATGGCACACTGTGCCATAATGGCTGTCGCAGCGCCGCCTGCCCCCAGCAGCACGATGTTCTTTTCTTTGATGGAATGTCCGTGATCCTGCAGGTCCAGTACCATGCCCATGCCGTCTGTGATGTGGCCGGTCAGCACGCCGCCGTCGTTGACAATGGTATTCACCGCACCGATGAACGCCGCCACCGGAGACAGCTTGTCCACATTTCTAGCTGCCGCCTGCTTGCACGGCATGGTCACGCTGGCGCCGCGCAGGTTGAGACGGCGCATGGCCGCCAGAGTATCCTTTACCTGGGACTCGTCACAGTCGAAGGCCAGATATACGCAATCCAGCCCATAGTAATCAAAGCAGAAATTATACATGACTGGAGAGCCGGAATGTTTGATAGGCGTGCCAATCACGCCCAGCAGCCTGGTCTTCCCGGAAATTCTCGTATCCATGGTTTCCTCTCTTTCTATTTCGCTTTCGCTATTTTGCCTGCCCCGCGCAGACCTTCGCGGCGATCTCCTCACAGATCTCAGAGGCGCTTTTTTGATCTGTATCGATGATGATATCCGCCGCCGCCTCGTATTTTGGACGGCGCTGTTCCATCATCTCCTCAATGAACCCGACGTTCTTGTTCTGCTCGATCAGCGGTCTGTCGTGGCTGTCCTTTACCCGGTACCATACCGTCTCCGGCGTCGCGGTCAGCAAAACCACCCTGCCGTTTTTCTTCATCTCCGCCACGTTTTTTTCGCGGAGAGGCGTACCGCCGCCGCAGGAGATGATTACGTTTTTCCGCTCCTGCAGTTCGATGAGCAGATCGGTCTCCGCATCCCGAAAATATCCTTCTCCGTGTTTTTCAAAGATCTCCGGAATGGTCATGCCCTCCCGCTCCGCGATGATCTGATCCATCTCGATGATCTCCATGCCAAAGCGCTGTTTCAGCGCGTTGGCCACAGTGGTCTTTCCCGTTCCCATAAATCCGATGAGCACGATGTTTTGATCCAATTGCTTCATTCTATTTCTTACTCCTTTATCGCCTATTACCGTTTCATGCTTTGCTTTCCTGCCCTGTGCTTTATTATACAAAAAAAAAGAAAAAGCCGCAACCCTGCGGGCGGGGATATGCCGCGCGCTACAGCGCAAAGAGAAGGGGCTGTCGCATTAACGGAAAATAACCGTTAGTGCGGCAGCCCTTTACGCATGCAAAAAACAAACAACCCCCCTGTACGCGCATGCAGGGTT
>CAZGED010000096.1:0-7004 GCA_964525085.1 uncultured Senimuribacter sp. | reverse complement strand
AAAAGTGCGTATCCAAGATCATCACCGAGATGGGTGTGATGGAAGTCAGAGAAGACGGAATCTGGGTTGTGGAATTACATCCGGATTACAGCAAGGAAGACATCCAGGCCGCAACAGGCTGCGAGCTTCACTTTGACCCTGACATGAAGGCAATGGAAGAAGAATAAACAACAGGAGCGAGAAACTATGAAAACAGCGAAAGATATAAAGAATATTGTTATCGCAGGGGCAGGAACCATGGGCTCTTCTATGGGACAGACCTTTGCCAAGTTCGGCTATACGGTCACTTTATATGATTCCTTTCCTGCAGCACTGGATAAAGCACAGAATCTGATCAAGTTGAATCAGGAAACGGAAGTATCCGATGGTGTCGTGACGGCTGAAGAATCTGCCAAGCTTTTGGAGAGAATTGCGTATACCCAGGAAAAGGACTGCTTCAAGACCGCAGATTTCGTAGTAGAAGCAATTGTAGAGAATCTGGATATCAAGCATGAATTCTGGGACGAAGCATCTTCTTTGGTTCCGGGAGACGCACTGCTGGCCAGCAACACGTCCGGACTGTCCATCAGCAAGATTGCTGAGGCCGTTCATGGACCGGAAAGATTTGGCGGCATGCACTGGATCAATCCGCCGCACCTGATTCCGCTCATCGAAGTCATTCAGGGTAAAGAGACGGCTGATGAAGCTGCAGAGGCGATCAGAGATATGGCTCTGGCAGTGGAGAAAAAGCCGGTTATCGTGCAGGATGCACCGGGATTTGCTCTGAACAGAATTCAGCTGGCAGTGCTGAGAGAATGCCTGCACATTGTTGAGCAGGGCATCGCAACGCCGGAAGCGGTAGATGACGTAATGAAGTATGGATTAGGTATGCGTTATGCCTGCTTAGGACCTTTCGAAGTATGTGACCTGGGCGGACTGGATATCTTCTACAACATCGCATCTTACCTCTTCGAAGATCTGGCTGATGAAAAAGAACCGTTCGGTATGCTGGCTGACCGCTTTGAAAAGGGTCAGTACGGCGTGAAGAACGGTGCGGGCTTCTATGATTATTCTGACGGCAAAGACGCAGAAAAGATCAGATACCGCGACCATATGTTTACAAAGTTGTCAAAGTGTCTATTTGACTAATTTTGCCTACACTCTCAAATAAATCATATTGAAAAGACGCGTCTGAATCGTTGATCCAGGCGCGTCTTTTCGTCAATCTTCATGGATTGGTTCTATGCTGCGCATGCTTCTTTATGTTACGCACACTTTTTTACGTTACGCACGCTTTCTATTTTACGTATACCTTTGGCAGCCTCTGGCCGAATGCGCAGCAGATCTCGTAGTTGATGGTGCCGGTAGCGTTTGCAATATCGTCCGCCAGGATGGTGTTGACGCCGTCCGTGCCCATGACGATGACTTCGTCTCCGACTTTTACGTTCGGCACGGCAGACACGTCGATCATGCACTGATCCATGCAGATGTTTCCCGCGATCGGGCAGACTACACCGTTGACGATGACCTTCGCCTGTGAAGAGTACGGACGAGGATAACCGTCAGCATAGCCTAAAGCGATGGTCGCAATCCTGGCAGGCTTCTGGGAAATGTATTTTCTGCCGTAGCCTACGGAGAAGTTTTCCGGAACGTCCTTCAGGTGGACGATGTTGGCTTTGACGCTCATGACCGGCTTGATGGACAGCTGGTTTCGGTCCACTTCATCGGAAGGATAGCATCCGTAGAGGATGATGCCGGGGCGCACTGCGTCGAAGTGGATGGACGGCAGTTCCATGATGGAAGCGCTGTTTGCCAAAGTCCGAAACGGAATTTTGACGCCTGCTTTGGTCAGAGCCTCGTAGAACGTGTTAAAGTTCTCTTCCTGCCGGTGGGCGTAGGTTTTGTCGAGGGCGTCAGCCGTGGCCATGTGGGAGAACAGCCCTTTGATCTTGAAGTTCGGCAGCATGGCGATCTTCTTGATGTCAAAGATGGCACTTTCGATCTCGTCGGCCAGGTAACCGATTCTTCCCATGCCGGTGTCTACCGCGATGAGACCGGAAACGGTCTTGCCTGCCTTCGCGGCCGCGTCGCTGAGGGCCTTTGCATTGACGGAGTCGCAGACGACCGGTGTGATATCGTACTCCACGATGGTGTCGGCGTACATGTCCGGCGTAAGGCCCAGCATGAGGATGTCTTCCTTCGCGCCGGCTTCCCTCAGCGTAATCGCTTCCTGCAGGGTAGCGATGGCAAAGGTTTTTACACCGTTCTGTCTCAGCACTTCGGCGCACATGACGCTGCCGTGACCGTAACCGTCGGCTTTGATGACGCCGATCATTTCTCTGTCAGGGCCGACCTTGGCTCTGATGCTTTTGATGTTGTAATCCAGATTGCTCAGATTGATTTCGGCCCAAGCGGGTCTGATGGCTTCTTTGTACACTTGAATAAATCCTTTCCTTTCTACTACAGTATATTTACGGTGAATCTCCCTTACGGTCAGTAAGGAATTACCCATCTTGTTGCTTAAGCTATATATTCGGCCATCGCAGCGCTTCAAACGCCGGACAGCCGATTTGCACGATATGGTTTTGACGGGAAGCCTTTGTTCCCAGGTTAGATCAAAGGCTTGCGTAAAATGATGTCCTCACGGCCGGGACCGTTGGATACCATGGTGATCGGGAAGCCGATTTGACGCTCGATCTCGTTGACGTATTCCCGGCATTCCTTCGGCAGGTCTTCCCACTTGCGGATGCCGGTGACGTCGCATTTCCAGCCGGGCAGGGTCTTCAGGATCGGTTTTGCCTGATACAGAAAGGTGGTGTTCGGGAAGTCCTGATGCTCTTCACCGTTCACGTCGTATCCTACGCAGATGGGAATTTCGTCCAGATACCCTAACGGGTCGATGACGGTCAAAGCCACTTCTGTCGTGCCCTGCATGCGGCAGCCATATCTGGTTGCTACTGCGTCAAACCAGCCTACCCGCCGCGGTCTACCTGTGGTCGCGCCGTATTCGCCGCCGTCGCCGCCCCGTCTTCTCAGCTCCTCAGCCTCTTCGCCGAAAAGCTCGCTGACAAAGGCTCCTGCGCCCACCGCGGAGGAATAGGCCTTGACGACAGTGACCACCTCTTGGATCTCGTAGGGAGGAATGCCCGCGCCTACCGCGCCGAAGGCGGCCAGGGTAGAGGAAGAAGTTACCATCGGGTAGATGCCGTGGTCTGTATCCTTCAAAGCGCCCAGCTGGCCTTCCAGCAAGATACTCTTACCCTCTTTGATGGCCTTGTCCAAAAATGCAGATGTGTTTGCCACGTAAGGTTTGATCATCTCCTTGTATTCCTTCATGGTGGCCAGCAGTTCCTCTGCGTCCAGCGTCGGTTTGTGATAAAGGTTCTCGATGACCACGTTTTTCAGGGTGCAGACGTTTTCCAGTTTTTCGCGCAGCTGGTCTTCCGGCATGAACAGTTCGTTGACCTGGAAGCCGATCTTGGCGTATTTATCAGAGTAACACGGCGCGATACCGCTTTTGGTGGAGCCGAAGGACTTGCCCGCAAGGCGTTCTTCTTCGTATTCATCCAGCAAAATGTGGTACGGCATGACGAGATGGGCGCGGTCGGAGACCAGCAGTTTTGGCATAGGCACGCCTTGCTCGGTCAGTGACCGGATTTCCTCGATGAGCTTCGGAATGTTCAGCGCCACGCCGTTTCCCAGCACGCTGGTGGTGTGGCCGTAGAATACGCCGGAAGGCAGCATGTGCAGAGAGAACTTGCCGTAGTCATTTTTGATGGTGTGACCGGCGTTGCTGCCTCCCTGGAACCTGACAATGATGTCGCAGTGCTCCGCTAATGTGTCCGTGATTTTTCCTTTTCCTTCGTCGCCCCAGTTGGCGCCGACAATTGCTTTAACCATAATTAGATCCTCCTATTCTCTGTTACGTTACACGTTGATCTCAGCGGTGAGTCCCAGTGCGTCCTCATTCGCTGATAGAATAGGCTTTATGACCCCGTTAAGAAACTCAGTTGTCTGCTCTGGTGCTCTGCCAACGTAGTTCTCTGGCTTCAAAACCTTCTGTAAAGCCTCTTTTGATATATGAAATGCCGGGTCGGCCGCGATACGGTCTAAGAGATCGTTGGCTTTGCCCTGCTCTTTCACCACTTTGCCGGCTTCCATGGAGTGTACGCGGATTCTCTCATGAAGCTCCTGTCTGTCGCCGCCGGCTTTGACCGCGTCCATCATGATGTTTTCCGTTGCCATGAAAGGCAGCTCTGCCATCAGATGGGCTTCGATGACCTTCGGATAGACCACCAGGCCGCCGGTGATGTTGATATATAGTTCCAGAATACCGTCGGTGGCCAGGAAGGCCTCGCTGACGGAGATCCTCTTGTTCGCGGAATCGTCCAGGGTTCGTTCGAACCACTGGGTCGCAGCTGTAATCTGCGGGTTCATGGCGTCGCTCATGACGTAGTTGGCCAGAGATGCCATGCGTTCGGAACGCATCGGGTTCCGCTTGTAAGCCATGGCAGAGGAGCCGATCTGATTCTTCTCAAACGGTTCTTCCACTTCCTTCATGTGCTGCAGCAGACGGATGTCGTTGGAGAACTTGTGGGCGGACTGGGCGATGCCTGCCAGGACGTTGAGTACCCGGCTGTCTACCTTTCTGGAATAGGTCTGGCCGGATACCGGGTAGCATCCGTCAAAGCCCATCTTTTCGGCGATCTTCTGATCCAGGGCCTTGCACTTCTCGTGATCGCCCTCAAAGAGCTCCAGGAAAGATGCTTGGGAGCCGGTGGTTCCCTTGGAACCCAGCAGCTTCAGGGAACCCAGGACGTAGTCCAGATCCTCCAGATCCATGACCAGGTCGTTGAGCCAGAGGGTGGCTCTCTTTCCCACGGTGGTCGGCTGCGCCGCCTGATAGTGGGTGTATGCCAGGGTCGGCAGATCCTTATATGTTTCCGCGAACTTTGCCAGGCCCGCGATGGCGTTGATCAGTTTCTTCCTGATCAGCTCCAGGGCGCTGCGCATAATGATGATGTCGGTGTTGTCTCCCACGTAACAGGAGGTAGCGCCCAGATGGATGATGCCCTTCGCGTCGGGACACTGCTGTCCGTAAGCGTAGACATGGCTCATGACGTCGTGTCTAACTTCCTTCTCTCTGGCCTTGGCCACATCGTAGTTGATGTCGTCCTGATGCTCTTTCAGCTGGTCGATCTGGGCCTGGGTGATGTCCAGTCCCAGTTCGTGCTCGGCTTCCGCCAGCGCGATCCACAGCTTTCTCCAGGTTCTGAACTTCATGTCAGGGGAGAAGAGAAACTGCATCTCCTTGCTCGGATATCTTTCCGAAAGCGGGCTGGTGTAGTTGTTTGTGCTCATAGTGGTGAACCTCCTGTTACCTTTCAATATATGATTACCGGCAGGAGCCGGGACTGCGGTTGGCGTTGGCGTCCCTGCCGTTTGTTCCCTAAAAAAACGAACACATTATTATAGCATTTTGTATGCAGGATTTCAAGGTTTCGGAAGAAAGTTGCAGGGCCTCCGCATGAAAAAACAAAAGCTCCGCGGACCGGGGAGATTGAGGCGTGTTTGTACTCCCCGCTCGCCCCGGCTGCAGAGCTTTTCGTATTGCTTACATATTATTTGCGCGTTGAATTGCACACTAAATTACGCACTGAAGTCGTCATCTGATCCTATTGCTTTCGTATTGCTCTCATATTGGATCTATAACCGGTCGATCTCCTCCAGACTGAGTTCCGTCGCGACCGCGATTTCCTCGGGCTTCATGCCGGCAGCCTTCAGCTTGCCGGCGATTTCCCTTCTGGCCTTGGTATCTCCCTGCTGTTCTCCAGCTTTCTGCCCTTCAAGCCGTCCGACTTCCCGGCCGGCCTTTTCACCTTCGAGCCGCCCGATCTTTTCGCCCTCGAGCCGTCCTTCCTCTCTGGCCAGGTATTCCATATGCTTCACATGCTCCTCGAACGTCACGTGCATCCACCTCCACTCTGAGCCGTTATACTTCTCAACCTTGTCGTCGATTTTCTGTATCAGGTCGTCTTCCACTTTCTTCTCCGGATCGTTGACATAGGCGTACAGCGCTTTCAGGTGCGCCGGAACCTTTTCCGGCGCACAGCTCGTATTTAATATCAGTATATACGATTCATCTTTGAATGGCAAACTGTTTTTTACATCATATCTCTGGAAGAAATAGACCGGCTCTCCCTTCTCCATGTAGTCGTAAGTACAGAGGAAGATCACGTATCCCTTCTTCAGGTCCCTGTAGTCCTTCCCGGCCATGAGCATGTCCACGTCCATGTTGGCACAGTAATAGCGGGCGCGCTTTCCCAGATGGTCTCCGGTATGGACTTGCATTTCGATCTCGGCCCAGGCGTCTTCGCCTTTGATGTAGGCGTCGAAACGGACGCCGTGGTGGTCCTTGTCGAATTTGAGGGCGGCCTGGATCTGATTGGATATGGCTGACTGAATGCTTTGTCCCGTGCTTTGGTCCTGTTGCTGTGGGGAATCCGCGAAGATCCCGTCAGCGCCGGCCAGTTGGATCCGGCTGAATTTCTCCTCGGGGAGGATCCGCTCCAAAAGCTCCTTGCAGATCTCCTTGTCCTGCATGACCATGCCGAACATCCAGTCGTCGGTAAATGTGAGCTTTTTCATGCTTCCTGTATTCTTCGCGGCTGTATTGTCTTTGTATTTCATTGTATGTATCTCCTTCCTGTCATCAGAGGGGAGTGAGACGGCCGAGGCCGTCTTTCACGATTTCCCTTTCCCTCTTTTGCTGATGCGATGCTTTGCTCAGAAGACACCATGCGCACAATGTTTCCGGTAGGTATATCATACCACGTCGAAATATGGAAGTAAATGTAAAATTATCGACAAAATTCGACAGAAGATGCCGAATGATGTCGAAACATTCCCTTTACACTGTCAGATTTGACGGGTATCATACGAAGTAATAAGTGATGCATCAATTCTATGTTTTATTACGATGAAAGGAGCAAAGCTTGAAAGTAACCGACGATAATGTAATGGAA
>CAZGED010000095.1:0-7028 GCA_964525085.1 uncultured Senimuribacter sp. | reverse complement strand
AACAAAAGACCTGGCGCAATCGCATGGTCACCGACATTACCTGCGAGAAAAAGGATATGCTTCTTGTAAATTACGAAGCGCCCAACGGGAAAAAGCTGCATAACCGTCTTTGGAACGGCGGCAATGGGAAAGGCACCGTCAGGCTCTATCGGGACGGAAAGCTGATTGACGAGGTCATTTGCGAGAACGTCGGCTGTGAGTATGGGGAGTATGATCTATGAGCATGTGGACAGATAAACGCAAAAGAAAACGATTTATCATTGCAGCCTCTGTTGTTCTGGTACTGGCTATCCTCGGCCTGTGCCATTTACATCGGCTCCTTTGATGCCGCCTTCGGCGCATAGAGCCTGGACATGTCTGCCCCTTCCAACTCCAGGAGCCTGCGTTTCACGTCGATACCGCCCGCGTATCCGGTCAGGCTGCCGTCCGCGCCTACCACCCGGTGGCAGGGCATGATGATGGAAATGGGATTGTGGCCTACCGCGCCGCCGACGGCCTGGCTCGACATAGTCTCCCTGCCCTCCGCGGCGGCCGCCTCTTTGGCGATTTCCCCGTAGGTCAAAGTCTGCCCGTAAGGGATCCGGCACATGATTTTCCAAACCCTTTGCCGGAACGGGCTGCCTGCCGGCGCCAGAGGCAGTTCCGAAGCCAACGGCTGTTCCCCTGCGAAGTACCGGTCCAGCCATTTCTTCACCTCCTCAAAGACAGGCAGGTCGTCCTTCTCCTGATGGTTCTGGGACAAGGTGGCACCGTAGTATTTCTGGTTCTCGATCCAAAGGCCCGTCAAAGCCTGCCCGTCGCTGGCCAGAAGCAGTGTTCCCACCTGCGAAGGGTATTTTGTCGTGTATTCCATGGCGTTTTCTCCTTTATATGTTTTATATGTGGTTTCCTTCCACACACCCTTTCTCTGTTCAAGTATACCACAAATCCCCTTGTCCATGGTGAACGTTAGATGAGGAAACTGCCGCCGTCTTTCCGGTTGGCAGGAACCAGCTGCCATGCTACAGGCTATACCGTGGCCGCAGATGACGCTATTTCATGGTTACGCCCTGCAAATTACCTCTTGACAACTTCCAAAATCTAGGTTATGATTATATGGCTCGTGAGGGAGTAGTTAGCACGTTTGTGTGGTAGGTCAACATACTGACCGCAAGGTCTGGTCTATCTTAAATAACGAGACTCATGTATAGAAGCTGTTTCTATGCATGAGTCTTTTTTATTAAACGGCCCGCTCCGCGCGCCAGGAACGCAGCAGTACACTTGCAAAATCACAAAATCACAAATCACTAAACGGAGGAATTTTAGCACTTATGGGAATCATAGAAGTTTTTCTTTTGGCCATCGGACTTTCCATGGACGCTTTTGCTGTCTCCATCTGCAAAGGTCTGACAACGGAAAAGGCCGGCATAGGGCATATGGTAACCGCGGGCCTGTGGTTCGGCGGTTTTCAGATGCTGATGCCCTTCATCGGATATCTGCTCGGCAGCACCTTTGCCAGCTACATCACGGCCATAGACCACTGGATCGCTTTCATCCTGCTCGGCCTTATCGGGCTGAACATGATCCGCGAATCCCGTTCTGATGGCTCTACAGAAGACAGCTGTCCAAATGATGTCTGTCCAGAAATCGACCGCTCAGAGTCAGAAGAAGACCGCTGCGGTGAATCAAGAGGAATCGACTGCCTGAAGTCTGAAGAAGGCGGCGTTGAATCAAAAGGCGGCAGTAAACCCGCCAAGGACAGACCTTTCGGCTTCAAGTCCATGTTCATCATGGCCGTGGCCACCAGTATCGACGCTCTGGCCGTAGGCATCACCTTCGCTTTCCTGCGGGTCAACATGGTTACAGCAATCCCGCTGATCGGTGCGACCACCTTCCTGATCTCTGCCGCCGGCATCAAAATCGGCAGTATCTTCGGCAGCCGTTTTCAGTCCAAAGCGGAGCTGGTCGGCGGCATCATTTTGATTCTGCTGGGAGCGAAGATCCTGCTGGAGCATACCGTGCTGAGCTGACCGCCCCGGCCAGTCTATTCTGCCGGACGACTCATTCTGCCGGCCAGTCTATTCTGTCACCGCCCTATTCCGCCTTCAAAAAAGTAGTCAACATGTAGTCAAGCAAAAAATCAACGGCGCAAACCGTTGATTTTTCAATGATTTTTGGTGGAGATGAGGAGAATTACGCGTCTTGCTTCGCAATCCGCCGCCCTGCGGCTCCCCTTTCGGTCGCCTTGGGCCGTGGCCTGCTCGCCAGTCCACCGGACTGCCTCCCTTCACGGCCACGCTCTTTCGAGTTCGATTCTCTTCTCCTTCGCAGCCAAAACAAAAACCCGCCTTTTCAGGCGGGCTTTTGTTTTGGCTTGGTGGAGATGAGGAGAATCGAACTCCTGTCCGAAAGCATTTCCACAGGATTTTCTCCGAGCGCAGCTGGTGATTTCGGTTTCGCCTCTCTGCCCGCCCATCAGCAGGCTGACAGAAACGCTATCCCGTAAGTCCCTTACGATACCGGGAACTCTCGCAAGGTTTTCCTGTATGATCGATGCCAGGTTTCCAGCCTACAGGTAAACCGGAGCTGACACGCGCGCTGCGAAATTAAGCAGCTAATGCGAAATTATTGTTCTTTTTAGCGTTTATATTTAAACGGCCACTTTTAACGTAGACTTGGCGACTACGGCTCGCTGATCCGGCTTCTACACCCCCGTCGAAACCTTTACACCCCCAAGTGTATTGCTATATTCATTCTACAGCATTTCCCGCCGCTTTGCAACAGGGAAAAAATGTATCCTCAAACCCCATGCCTCTACCACCGCTGCTTCATGGCCTTGTCGATCTTGCGGGCGGCATCTTTCTTCGCCAGATCGTCCCGCTTATCGTAGTTCTTCTTGCCGCGGGCCACGGCCAGCTCCATCTTGGCCCTGCCGTCCTCATTGATGTACATGTTCAGCGGCACCAGGGTCATGCCCTTCTGCGTCGTGTATCCGATCAGCTTGCGGAGCTCCTGCTTGTGCAGAAGCAGCTTCCGCGGCCGCAGAGGATCCACATTGAATCGGTTGCCCTGCTCGTAGGGGCTGATGTTCATGCCGTAAACCCACATCTCTTCCCTTTCAATCTTCGCATAGCTCTCTTTGATGCTGACCTTGCCCGCCCGAACCGATTTGATCTCCGTTCCGGTCAGGACGATGCCTGCTTCATAAACTTCCTCTATAAAATAATCGTGGCGCGCCTTTTTGTTGTTGGCCACCAGTTTTCTTTCTCTCTTTGCCATAAAATATCTTCCTTCCGCTGGCAAGCTCACGCCGGATCCGTAGCCAACTCGCGCCAAAGACGCCGCCGCTCCGGCCGGTTCACCATTGATATATTACCTTTCCCAAAAGATCCTCTTCCCGAACCAGCCCCACCGCCTCGCTGCGGCTGTCCGTGCTGGCCGCCCGGTTGTCTCCCAGGACAAAGACGTATCCGCGGGGTATCACGATTTCCTCCTTCTCTCCGCTGATGTCCTGGGTGAAGACATAGTCCTCCTCCAGCGGAACATTGTTGACGTAGACCCTGCCGCCGGTGATCATCACCCGGTCTCCGCCTGTGCCGATGACCCGTTTCATCATCCGGCCGCCCTCTCCCGTAGCTGCGTACACCTGATTGTCAAAGAGGACCACGTCCCCGCGCTCTGGGTCAAAGCTTCCAACGCTGCTACGGACCAGCACGTGCTGTCCCTGCTCAAAGCCGGGCATCATGCTGTTGTCCGTCACCTGCGTGATCTGAAAAAACATCGCTAGTACGACGCCGCCCAGGACGCCTAAGGCCGCCGCCAGAAAAAAAGCGATCCAACCCTTTCCCCTTCGTTTCATCCATCTTCTCTCCCGATCCATCCGATTTCATGAAATGGATAGAGCCGAAGAAAGACCTTTCCAACGATCTGATCCTCCGAAACAAAGCCTACGGACAGATCTCTGCTGTCCTTGCTGTTGAGCCGGTTGTCACCCAGGCAGAAATAACAGCCCTCCGGCACCTTCACCGGATAAGTGGTGCCGTCGGTGACTCCGTCTGCCGTGTACGTCTCCCGTAGCTCTTCTCCATTTATGTAGACGTTTCCGTTTTCGATGGACACGATCTCGCCCGGCAGAGCCACCACCCGCTTGATCAGCTTCTTCTCCTGCCCTTCCTCATCTTTCAGATGGGTCTGGAAGACTACTACGTCGCCCCGCTGCGGCTGCTTTGCGGACACATAGGCCTGCTTGCTGACCAGCAGATAGTCCCGGTCAGAAAAGGCCGGTTCCATGGAACTGCCGGACACAGACGCCGGCACCACGAACTGCGTGACGACCAGAGTCAGCACCGCAACCGAAACGATGACCTTGATCCATTCTTTCCATTCTTCGCCCACATCCGTCCCCCCTTTTTTCAAAACGATTCGTCTCTCAAAACGGCTCATCTTTCAAAACTACTTGTCTCTCAAGACGATTCGTCAAACGGATTTTTGATCAAACCGATCTTATTGAACGGATACAGCCGCAGCACCACCTTGCCTATGAGCTGGTCCCGGCTGACAAAGCCCACGCTGGGATCCCTGCTGTCGACGCTGACCCGCCGGTTGTCTCCCATGCAAAAGTAGGAATCCTCCGGCACCACCAGGTCCGTCACGCCGTTTCCCTGGGCGTTGTTGGTTCCCTTCTCCTTCACATAATCCTCCTGCAGCGCTTCTCCGTTTATGTACACCGTGTCGTCGGTAATGGTGATCGTGTCACCCGGCAAGCCGATGATGCGCTTGATCAGCATCTTCTCATCGCCGTTCTCCTGCACCAGGTCCGAATGAAACACCACCACGTCTCCCCGCTCCGGTGATCCAAACAGGGTGTAGGCCTGCTTGCTCGCAAAAAGATAATCGTTTTCATAAAAGTTCGGCTCCATAGAGCTCTGCTTTACCAGCATCGGCTTGATAAAAAATATCACCGCCAGGGCGATGACCAGCGCCAACGCGATACTTTTGATCCACTCCTTCATTGGTACCCCCCTATTCATCATGTTCAAAAATGGCACACTTTATTCTCTCAAAGTTCTCGGGAAGTCCGGCCGTGATCTCGCGGCCGTTCAGATACCCCAGCGGCCCTCCGCAGACAGCAAAGCGCAGGCAATAGGCGTGGAGCAGATGGGCGTTCAAGCCAAACCGCTGCCGCACCCGCCGGTTGACCGCAGGATCCCCGTACTTGGCGTCCCCAATGACAGGAAATCCGGCCCTTGCCAGATGCGCGCGGATCTGATGGGTCCTGCCTGTGACGATTTCCACTTCCATCAAAGTGTATCCGTCCCGGGTTTTCAGCGGCCGGGCGAAGGTTTCCATTTCCCGGCCCTCGCCGCCGGCCTCCGTCACGGTGATACGGTTTTTGTCACGATCCTTCACCATGCGGCTGTACAGATGCAGCTCCTGCGCCAGCTCCCCTGCCGCGATGGTCAGATAGAGCTTCCGAATCCGGTCCTTTTCCCGGATCAGCCGGTTCAGCTCCCGTAGGGCGACGCCGTTCTTTCCGAAGAGCACCAGGCCTGTGGTGTTCCGGTCCAGCCGGTTGACCGGCGCCGGCACAAAGGTCTTCTCCAGCCGCGGGTTGTAATCGCCCTTTTCGATCAGGTAATCGATCACCTGGTTGGTCAGGTGATTCTTCTTTTCAGTTCTGTCGCCGTGGGTCAGCAGACCGTACGGCTTCTCCACCGCCAGGATATTTTCATCCTCATAGGCGATCTGAAACTGTCTGCGGGCATGGGAAAGCTTCCGCTTTTTCTGAAAAGCGGCCAGATCCTCCTCTTTGATGTAGAGAGACAGGGTGTCGCCCAAGCGGAGCACCGTATCCTCTTTGGCCCGTTTGCCGTTGACCTTGACGTCCTTACGAATGGCCTTATAGATAAAACTGAGCGGCGCGTTTCCCAAATATTTCCTAAGAAACTTGTCCAACCGCTGATCCTGTTCGTTTTTCCCGATTTCTATGTTGATCATACATTTCATTATACATCAGATCCTCGCCGAACGCAAAATGTATTTGTCCTTTCCCAAAAAGTATGTTAAATTATATATATACCGATTTGGAAAAGGGGAACAAAAAATGAAAGGTCTCAAAGATTTTTTATATGATAAAAACGATATTCTCATCGCACTGATCATTTTGATCGTTGCCGCCCTGCTCATCGTATGGCGCATGGACGTAATCATGGAATATCCGCAAACCTTGGCCGAGGAAACCGGCACACAGGACACGACGGAGGACATGGCCGTGGATGACGACACTGCCGCCTCCGACAGTTCCAACGATGACACATCTCAGGACGAGGGAGACAGCGCCCCGACGGACACCCTTTGGTCGGGAGACACTCTGTCCCGTGACGTAACGGTTACGGTACAGGGAGGCAGCGCCACGGCAGCCGTGCAAAGCCTGATCGACGCGGGACTGTTCGAGTCCTACGACCAGTTCGCCCAGGCGTGCGCGTCCGCCGGATGCAGTCCGGAAAGCATCAAGGCGACGACGTTCACCTTTGCGGCCGGAAGCACCCAGGCAGACATCGCGAGACTGGTTACAGACTAAAGTTTCACACGCTATTTCTTCATAAGCCCGATGATCTTGCTCAGTCGGGCTTTTTGCTGCCCGTTCATCATGGGCATCAGGCTCTGAACCAGAGCCGCCTGTTTCTCGTAGGGAATGTTGGACGCATTCAGCTTATCCTGTAGCTTCAGGATCTCTGCGGCGATTTCCGCGTCGCTCTTTTTCTCGTAGCGCCGCGCCGTCTCCGCCGCCCGCCGTTTGTCGGCGGTCACGCCCAGCTGGCCGGCCAGCTCCATAATGGTCTTATCCTCTACTTTCATAGTCGAACCCTCCGTTTCCTGTTTTCACTGTCTTCTCTCTACTACTATATGCACCAAAGCCGCTGTAATTTCATATTCTGTCTATAGAAATACGGAGGTGAGCTATGGTAAATCATCCAATCCCCATCATTCTGGTCCTGGCCGCAATATCCCGGTCCCGACGGGGTGCACTGCCGCTGCCGCCGCCGATC
>CAZGED010000094.1:3503-7033 GCA_964525085.1 uncultured Senimuribacter sp. | reverse complement strand
GGTGAGCGGACCCTTGCGGGTGCGCAGACCCTTGCGGAGAGATTCCTAAAAAAAATCTTTTTGCGACGATTTTCGTCAAATTAACGCTTTTTTGCGGAGAGAAATCACATTTTTCACTTATTGCGACGCTTCACAGAAGCGAACAGGGTCAAAAGCTGTCAGAATTCCTCTTGAAAATGGTTGAAACAAGGCGATTGCTCACAAAAACATATAACGATCTGGTAAAATTTTTCTTATTTTCCTTTTGTTTTTACATCGCAGCCGCGCAGTTCCCTATCCAAAGCACCCCCAGTGTTCAGCAAAGGACGAATGAAACCAAAAAAACGTCGCAAATCTATAAAAAAGTAAATTCTCTCCGTCTAAATGCCAAAAATGAAGCAAACACGTCGCAAAAACGATTTTTAAGATGAATCTCTCCGCATCGACATCCCGATGCCCTTTGGTCATATTCTCATGAAGGAAAGGAACTTTTTATCGGGATAGATTTCATGCGTAGGCCCTGGACTTGACTACTTGACTGCGTTAGCGGTAGATTTATTTGCCTGGATGTGGTATACTTATTGTAAAACGATGGACAAGGATCGTTTTGCCCTGTATATGAACAGGGGTATAATAGTTGAAATGAGAGGGAAAAATGCTGTCTATCTTTTATGGCGACATGCCGGAGGCGGTTTATGATCCGGCTGTTTTTTTCAAAAATACTTATACGGATGAATGGATTACGAATCCGCTTTCTAGGGAAATGGTCCGAGATGTGGATCGCTCTGAAGTAATAGGGCCACGAGTTATTGACAGCCCCGTTTTGGGAGGTATTTCACCCAGAGAGCTGTCTGGCGGTGTAAAGACATTGATATCAATCTACAAAAGACCGGATCGGATTTTTAACGCGTCTGCTTGTGGTGATAATTGTGCTAAGTGGATTTTAGAAATTGATGAAACTCAGGATATAATTATTAATTTGCGCCACCTGAAACGATGAAGGAGAGCATCGTTTTTATTGATGAAGGGAATGATTTTTTGCCATCTAATGAGTTTGCGATGAGGGTACGTCAGTCAGATAACTATTACGTTATTGTTACGAGAGAAGGACTGCCAAATCTTCCGTATAGTGTGGATGAGATTTACGGTATTCGAGAGTCGGGAAAGTACGCATCGTTGAAGCAGACCTACAATGAGCTATATCATATTTACGGACGATATGACAGAAATTCACTTCTCAGGCACAGTGTATTATTGTAGAGGATTCCAATTCAGGATTTGATTTTTTTAAAGGCATTTTCGACAAAGCGGGAATTTCTGTGCTCTCTAATCAGGAATTGTACCATTGAAGAATTTGACGAATATTTTGGATTCGCCGGAAGATTACATTGAAAGCAGTGAATATTTTAGCTGGGAACGATATTTTACAGCTCTTTTAACATCGGAAACCAAAGATTCCTATTTACGGTATTCAAAAAACAGGCTGAATCCGATTTATCTTCAAAAAGAAATCTCAGATAAAATTACCAAGACTATGACTGGTCTTGAATTATCATACAGGAGGGACACATGATCACACAGGAAAAAATCGACCGTATCAACATGCTGGCGCGGAAGGCTAAGACGCCGGAAGGACTGACAGAGGAGGAGAAGGCTGAACAGCAGCTGTTGCGGAGAGAATACATCGAGGCATTTAAAGCCAATCTCAGATCCCAGTTGGACAACATTGATTTTGTCGACGAGGACGGAACCGTCAAAAAGGCCGGCGGCAAAGCACCGCGAAAACACAGCTGAAAATGAAAATAAAGTATGAAAGTGAGCAGAATTCTACAGATTCCGCTCACTTTTTAAGTTATGATAAAGAAGTTGACTTATGATGAAAGAAGTTAACCTATGACAAAGAAGCGGCTGCTGCCGCGCATCGAGAAAAAAACGGGAGGATGAGATCATGAAGAAACTGTATGTTGTGAATTTGTGTGTTCTTTTGATCATGTTTTTGACCGCGGGCATCGTGGGGCGGCCCAATACGGACAACCAGCAGGTCAAGGAACTGATCACAGGGCGCATTACTGCGCTGAACGATTATTACAGCCAGAAGAGCAGCTTCGATAAAACGGAGGACGCCCTGAAAAAACTGGAAAAGGGAGATCTGCTGAAGAACGACCTGACGCTGATGGAGGCTTACAGTGCCACGGACTTAGACCGTATCCAGAGCGCCAAGGTGAAGCTGAAATCCAGCAGAAGGAGCAGCTACGGCATCATCAAAGGGAAGGCAGAGATCTCCTACGTCATGAGCGGCCAGCACGGAACATGGCAGGACAAGCAGCAATACTACTTCACTGCAGAAGACCACCATCAAAAGATCAAGCTTACCCAATTGAAAAAAATCTGAACCGGAGAAGATGGCCGGAAATGATTCTGAGCCGGAAAAAGGAACCGAAGAAAATCGGAATAAACACAAAATATCCATGTTTAATTGTGGGCAGAGTTTGGTATAATATGTTTGTAGATTAAAAAAAGGAGTAACTCTTATGAGACAAGTATATTTGGATTATTCTGCGACCACGCCTGTAAAAGACGAAGTACTCTCCGCGATGCTTCCGTATTTTACAGAGAAATTCGGCAACCCTTCCAGCCTGTACACTCAGGGACTGGAATCAAAGGAAGCACTTGATGGGGCGAGGGCGCAGGTTGCAAAGCTGATCCATGCAGATCCAAAGGAAGTTTACTTCACCGGCTGCGGCAGCGAAGCAGACAACTGGGCGGTTTTCGGCGTGGCAAGCGCTTTGAAGCATAAAGGAAATCACATTATAACCACGAAGATCGAGCATCACGCTATGCTTCATTCCTGCGCATTTCTGGAAAAGAACGGATATGACGTTACATATCTGGATGTGCAGCCCGATGGAAGGGTCGATCCTGCGGCTTTGGAAGCAGCGATCACAGATAAGACCATTCTGATCAGCGTCATGATGGTCAACAATGAGGTGGGAACCGTCGAGCCGATTAAAGAGCTGGTGGCTGTCGCCAAGAAGCACGGCATCCTGTTCCACACAGACGCAGTACAGGCGCTGGCAAACGTGCCGATCGACGTGAAGGATCTGGGTGTGGACCTGTTGAGCATATCTGCCCATAAGATCTACGGACCGAAGGGCGTGGGCGCTTTGTACATGAGAAAAGGCCTCAGAATCGCCAACTACCTCCACGGCGGTGCACAGGAAATGGGGCGCAGGGCAGGTACAGAGAACCTGGCATCCATCATCGGTTTCGGAAAAGCCGCAGAGCTGGCAGAGGAACATTTGCAGGAGCATATCGATCACAGCAGAGAGTTGCGGGATTATTTGATCGAAAGAGTGACCAAAGAGATTCCGGATACCTTCGTAAACGGAACCATGGAACACCGGCATCCGGGAAATGCCAACATCACCTTTAAATACATCGAAGGCGAATCGATCCTGTTGCTTCTGGACTCCAAGGGAATCGCTGTTTCCACCGGTTCAGCATGTTCCTCAAAATCTCTGGAACCATCCCACGTACTGGTAGCTCTGGGC
>CAZGED010000094.1:1676-3493 GCA_964525085.1 uncultured Senimuribacter sp. | reverse complement strand
CTGGGCGTTCCTGTAGAGATGATTCACGGCACAGTCCGCTTTACCGTTGGAGATTTCACAACAAAAGAAGATATAGATTATGTAGTTGAATGCCTGAAGGAGATCGTAGAAAAGTTGAGAGCGCTTTCTCCTATCAACGGCGAGAAAGGATGGTAAACCATATGGCATTATATAACGATACAGTGATGGAACATTTCATGAATCCGAGAAACGTAGGTGAAATAGAAAATCCGGACGGCACGGGGATCTATGGAAGCCCTGTCTGTGGAGATATGATGCAGATCCAGATCAACGTAGATGACAACGACGTGATCACGGACGCCAAGTTTAAGACCTTTGGCTGCGGCAGCGCGATTGCCTCTTCCAGCATGGCTACGTCCATGATCATCGGAAAAACCGTTGAGGAAGCGTTGGAAATCAGCAACAAGCAGATCATCGAAGAGCTGGGTGGCCTGCCGGCGGTCAAAATACACTGTTCCGTCTTGGCAGACCACGCGATCAAGTCCGCGATTTATGATTATGCGCAGAAAACCGGCAAGACCTATGCCGGCCTGGAAGGCTTTGATCCCGATGCAGACGAGGATGATCATGACCACGTTATCGAAGAATAAGGCAGTACTCGGTTTAAGCGGCGGTGTGGACAGCACCACCGCTGCTTTATTGTTAAAGGAACAGGGGCTGGAGGTCATCGGATTTTACTTTGACGTGCTGGGCGGCATCCGCGAAGGAGCGGAGGCTGCGGCAGATCTGGCGCGGCAGCTGGATATTCCCCTTGTCTGTCGGGACGTGTCGGAGATTTTCGATAAAATTGTTATCGACAACTTCTGCAGTGAGTACGCCAGCGGCAGAACGCCGAATCCCTGCGTCGTCTGCAATCCCGCGGTCAAATTCAAACAGCTGCTGGAGGTGGCCGATGAGCAGGGCGCATATTACATAGCTACCGGCCATTACGCCCGGGTCGCAAGGGACGAGGCTTCAGGTTTCAGCTGCATCTGTAAGGGAGCCAATGAAAAGAAAGACCAGTCCTATATGCTCTATCGTCTGGGCCGGGACGTGCTGTCCAGGCTACTTCTGCCTTTGGGTGATTTTGAAGATAAAGAGCGGACCAGAGAGCTGGCGCGTGACCACGGGTTATCCAACGCAGACGCTTCCGACAGCCAGGAGATCTGCTTTATCGACGATCAAAGGGAGTCCTACGGAGCGTTTCTCGCGCGCCGCGGGGTTCCGGTCATTGAGGGGAACTTTGTGGACAAATCCGGCCACATCTTGGGCAGGCATAAGGGTATCAGTTGCTATACCATCGGCCAGCGCAAAGGGCTGGGCGTCGCTTTGGGAAAGCCGGCTTTCGTGACTAAAATCGATCCTGTCAGCGGCGACGTGACGCTGGGAAACAACGAAGATCTCTTCCAACGGAAGATTCGCTCAAAGGACAACTTCTTCGCGGAGACCTCTGGCAGCAGCCTGCCGGCGGCCTTCAGCGGCAGTATGGCCGTCAGCGCGAAGATCCGCTACGCCGCAAAAGCCGCGGCGGCCGTCGTTACGAAAACCTCAGACGGACACCTTTTGACCACCTTTGAAGAGCCTCAGCGGGCAGCCGCGCCGGGACAGTCCATCGTGTTCTATGACGGAGACAGGGTCATCGGCGGGGGCTTCATCGATTGAGACAATTTGTCTGATCTGCCGTACCTCGCACGCGCCTGCCTGCGAGGGGAAAATGACCGCATCGGTGCTTTACTGCAGTCGTGCGGTCAGTTTGTATCCTGATAAGTTGGACCATTTGACCGCAGAACGCCCTTATTGATGTAATGCAGTCAATT
>CAZGED010000094.1:0-1666 GCA_964525085.1 uncultured Senimuribacter sp. | reverse complement strand
ATGTTAATAGAGGTGATTTTGACCGCACAGCCTTGTTTTTTAGGGGCAGCGGTCATTTTTCTTGAATTGGAGAAGCGGTTTCGCGATGATAACACGACATTTGTGACCGCAGTAGCTCATTTTTTTCTTACTTGCAGTCAGATTTCCGAATACTGGCACCGTGAAAGTGACTGCAGCCATCTTAAAACATAAGCTTGCGGTCAAATCCAGACCGGCGAAAGCTTGCAGGGTCATTTGATACTATGGCGCTGCCAGGTGCTGGACACGAACCCGCTTGTTTTTTTTGGATTTCTATGGTATGATAAATCATACTAATCATACTTATGGAACAGAAGGAACAGGAGGTGCGCGATGGATTTTCCAAAGGGCAAATACGCATGGATGGTCAAGATCGGGGAACGGGGGCAGTTCGTAATCCCCAAGGAGGCGCGGGATCTGTTCGGGTTTCAGCCGGGGGACAGCGTTTTGGTTCTGGCTGACGAGGAGCGGGGCATCGCGATTCCCACCAAGGAGATGGGGAACAAGTATTTTTCCATGATCTTTCAGGAAATAGAGAAGAGGGAGCAGTGATCCTATGAGCAAGATTGTCTTTTTCTGTATTCCGGCCCACGGCCATACCAATCCTACGCTGGAAGTAGTGCGCCAGCTGATTGGCCGCGGCCACCAGGTCTGGTACTATTCCTATAACATGCTGCGGGAGAAGATTGAAGCCACCGGCGCCTACTTTATATCCTGCGATGACTACGACATGGAGCAGAAGCTGACGCCTGCGGACGCTGCCCGCATCGGGAAGGATCTGGCCTTTTCCACGAAGATCCTGGTGGATACGACTCTGGCGCTGGACGACCAGGTCTGCAGGGATATGGAGAGCCTGCGGCCGGACTGTATCGTGGCGGATTCCATGGCCGTCTGGGGAAAGGCCGTGGCTTTGAAGCTGGGGATTCCCTTTGTCTCATCGACCACCACTTTCGCGTTCAACCAGTATTCGGCAAAGATCATGAAGCAGAGCGCCAGGGAGGGGCTTTCTATGCTGGCTTCCCTGCCGAAGCTGCGAAAACAGATCAGACGCCTGCAGAATAAGGGCTATCCGATCCGAAACATTCTGGACATCATACAGAATGACGACAACACTCATACGGTGGTGTACACGTCGCCGGAATTTCAGCCGTGCGCGGAAACCTTTTCTGACAAATATGCCTTTGTGGGGCCGTCTGTCCGGGCGGCCGCGGATACCATTGAGAAAACCAGAGACAAGCTGATATACGTTTCTATGGGAACGGTCAACAATGACATGGTTCCGCTGTACAGACGCTGTATCGAGGCCGTGGAAGCGACAGGACATCAGGCGATCCTGTCTATCGGAACTATGACGGACCTCGATGCGCTGGGACCTCTGCCGGAGCATGTGTCCGTTTACCCATATGTGGATCAGATCGCGGTGCTGGAAAAAGCGGACGTTTTTCTTTCGCACTGCGGCATGAACAGCGTCAGCGAAAGCCTGTATTTCGGCGTGCCCCTGGTCATGCTGCCGCAGACCTCTGAGCAGGGCGGCGTCTGCCGTCGGGTGCTGCAGCTGGGCGCCGGTGTCAAGCTGGAGGATACCTCGGCCGCGGCTGTGGAGCGGGCGGTGAGCCAGGCCCTGGAAGATCCCGCCTTTGGCCGTCAC
>CAZGED010000093.1:0-7101 GCA_964525085.1 uncultured Senimuribacter sp. | reverse complement strand
GCGGCATGAACGATTTTATCATCAAGGGAATGGTCCTTCACTGCCATATCCGTGCTCTCCTCTCATGCATTGCGCCGTTATCAATAACGGTATTATTGATAACGGCGTTATTATAGCATGCCGCGGGCAGGTTGTCAAGATGAAAGTCTTTCTTTTTGGGGAGGCTCCGTCGCGGCAGGGTCCCGCTGGATTCCATTCCTGCTTGACAAACCAACATTTTCCCCCGTATAATTGAAGCATCTGAAATGAAAGGAAAGAATGCTATGAAACGAACAAAGAAATTACTCTGCACCCTGCTGATCTGCATGGTCGCTGTCATGATGTTCCCGACCGTAACCTACGGTGCGACCGAGGTTAAAAGCGAGGACGGCAATTGGAAGATCCTTGCGGATTACAACAAGAACACCTGCACGGTCATCTCCTACTACGGCTCCGACGCCAACCTGGTCATTCCGTCCAAGATCGACGGATTGAAAGTCACCGAGCTCTATTTCGGCTACCAGTGCGGCAGACCGGAAGCCAATAGATGGAGCAAACGCAGCGCCATCGTCACGATCAAAGTGCCTTCTACGGTAACCTCCATCGAATATGCCTCTTTCGCCAATCTTCCCAATCTGAAGAGCGTGGATATCCCGAGCTCAGTCAAGACTTTCGGGGATAGTATTTTTGCCGCATGCACGTCTCTGGAAACGTTCACAATCCCGGCACAGATGACGGAAATACCGGCATCCTTTTTGAGTGGCTGCACCTCTCTGTCAAAGGTCACCATCCATAACAAGGTAACTTCTATCGGCGATGGCGCCTTCAGCGGCTGCAGCTCACTGAAGACCATCAAGCTGCCTTCCGGCCTGAAGACGCTGGGTTCCGCTTTCACCCAATGCGGACTCGAGAGCATTTCCATTCCAAACTCTGTGACAGAAATGGGTTCCTATATCTTCGCGGCCTGTGAAAACCTGACCTCTGTCAAGCTGTCCACCGGCTGCAAAGACATACCGATGAAGGCCTTCTACAACTGTACTTCCCTGAAGACCATCACCATTCCGTCAAGCTATACGGGAATCAGCTTTCAGGCTTTTGAGGGCTGTGAGAACCTGACCACCGTCGTGTGCAGGAGCAATTTAGGACTTCCAAGTGCCTATCCGCCACTTCAGGCTACTTCTATTTTAACCATCTATTCCCCGTCCTCTGCAACCAATGTAAAGGCGTACTGTGAAAACAAAGGCATCCGCTGGAAGTCCCTGAACCCGCCGACGCTGACGTCCAAAACCCGCACGACCACGACGGCCACACTGAAGTGGAAATCTGTCAGCGGTGCGACCGGCTACAAGGTCTACAAGAAGATCGGCACCGGCTCCTACAAACTGGTAAAGACCCTTACCACCGGCACCAGCTACAAGGCCACCGGTCTGAAGAAGGGCACGACCTATCGCTTCTACGTGACCACCCTGAAGAAAGACGCTCTGGGCAACACCATTGAAAGCAAAGGGTCCACCGTTTACAAGACCTATCTGAAGAAATAGACACTGCATGACAAAAACCGTTTTAGCTGAAAGAGATTCTCTCAGTTAAAGCGGTTTTCGTTATTTCTTGATTATTTTTTAGCTATTTCAGGGAAGCATGTAATAGCGGTGATGAGGCCGTGATTTGACAATTGCTAAAACTTCTCATTTGCCGAACGTTCGGCCCTGTCCAACCAGGCAGCGAAGCCTGCCCAGCCCCTTACACCGTGTATTTCTCCTTATATCTTAGTGTGTTTAAAACAGAATCGTAATATGTGTGCCTTCGCCCAGCCTGCTCTCCACTTTGATGTCGGCGCCGTGGTAGGCGGCCCCGTGCTTGACGATGGACAGCCCCAGGCCCGTGCCGCCGATCTCCTTGGAATGGCTTTTGTTGACGCGGTAAAACCGTTCAAAGACCCGGTCCAGATCCTCCTGGGGGATCCCGATGCCGGTATCCGACACCTTTACCGCGGGACGGCCGTCTTCCTCACAGACCGTAACCGTGACACTGCCTCCGGCCCGGTTGTATTTGATGCCGTTGTCGCAGAGATTGTAGATGATCTCCTCCACGATCTGATCAACGGCCTCCACATACAGGTGCTTGCCGGCCAGATGCAGCGCGATCTGCCTCTGCTCCGCCGCCTGCTCCAGGGTATAGAGCACATCCTGACAGAGCATGTACAGATCCAGCCGCTCCTTCTTCGCGGCGATCTGCTTTTCGTCCAGCTGGGACAGCTTGATGATGTCCTCCACCAGCGTAACCAGCCGCTGGGCCTCGTCGTAGATCCTGCCGGCGAAGCGTGGAATATCCTCTTCCTTGACGATGCCGTTTTGGATGATCTCCGCGAACCCGCTGATAGAGGTCAGCGGCGTCTTCAGCTCGTGGGACACGTTGGCGGTGAACTCCTTCCGGTACTCCGCCTCCCTCGTCTTCTCATCTACATCGGTCTGCAGCCTGCTGATCCGGCTGTTCAGCTCCAGATTCTGCTCGGCGATCCGGTTGACCAGAGGACGGACCTCTTCATAGGTCTCCGCGGCTTCCGGATCGTCCAGATCGATCTGGTTCAGCGGGTCTACGATTCTCCTGGCGATCCGCGCCGCCAGCAGCACGGACAGGATCACGGCCATGAGCAAAATGATCAGAATCGGCTGTATCATGCTGAGCACCAGGGTGAAGATGCTGAACTGGACCTGAGATACTCTGAGCACACTGCCGTCAGAAAGCCGGATGGCGCTATACATAGTCTTCTCCGCCAGTGTCTTGGAATAGCGGGTATCCTCGCCATAACCGGTCTTTTCGGCCTCCGTGACCTCCGGCCTGTCCTTGTGATTCTCCATTCCCGTCTCGCTGACGGATGAGTCAAATTTGACGGTTCCGTCCGCCGCAATCCAGGTGATCCTGTGATTTTCCTCCAGCTGCAGACTTTCCAGATAATCCATGCCGCTGACCTCCACCGCCTGCGCTACGATATTCGCTTCGTTTTTCAGCTCTCTGGCGTACTCCCCGTTATACTGCAGATACAGGGCCCCCAGGATCAAAACCAGGCAGGCCAGCCATACCAGAATCGCTACCAGAAAAATTCCCTTAAAAATTCTGTTTTTCATCTGCGTCTTCTCCTATTTTATACCCGATCCCCCTGACCGTTTCGATGAGCCGTCCGCACGCTCCCAGCTTTTGGCGCAGAGACCGGATGTGCACATCTACCGTCCTGCTCTCCCCATCAAAGGCGTAGCCCCAGATCCTGGTCAAAAGCTGATCCCGCGTAAAGACGATGCCCCGGTTTTCAGCCAGCAGGGACAGAATCTCAAATTCTTTTAACGTCAGGGATACTTCTTTCCCGTCCACTTTGACGATGTGCTTTGACGGAGACAGGAACAATTTGCCGATACGGCAGTCCCTGTCCTGGTCCAGGGTCACGGCCCGGCGCAGCAGCGCTTTGACTCTGGCGATCAACTCCATCATGCCGAAAGGCTTCGGCACGTAGTCGTCGGCGCCGTAATCCAGACCGATGACCTTGTCGTATTCCGTCCCCTTTGCCGTCAGCATCATGATGGGAATCCTCGACGTCTGCGAGGACTGGCGCAGCTTCTTCAGGATCGACAGCCCGTCCTCCTCCGGCAGCATGATGTCCAGCAGGATCAGCTGCGGCGTTTCCTCCCCCATGGCCTCCCAGAACAGGGACGGCCGCTCAAAGCCTTTGGCCGCGTATCCGGCGTTATTTAAAGTATACAGCACCAGCTCTCTGATGCTGTTGTCATCTTCTACAAAATAGATCATGTTTCGAGTCTCCTTTACCTAAAGTCTACTATATACGGGCGAGGAAAGCCAGAATTGAAATGTTAAATCCATGTTAAATCGCACAAAAACACCGGGATCGCATAGGCGCGTCCCGGCATTTTGATACTTGCTTCTATTGTTTCTCTTTCTCGTGATGATATTTCTCTCTGGTCGCAAGGCCTCCGCGAATATGGCGTTCCGCCTTGTTGACATCCAGAACGTTCTTCACTTCTGCGGCGAGGGAAGGACTGATCTCCTGCAGCCTTTCTGTCACATCCTTATGTACCGTGCTTTTGCTGACTTTGAATCTCTTTGCAGCGGCTCTTACAGTCGAATTGGTTGAAATGATGTAATCGGCCAGCGCAAGCACTCTCTCTTCTATGTAATCCTTCATGTTTTCTTCACCGCTCCTTCAATCAAAGTTATGACCAATATATGCGGCAAAAACGTTATATATGAAAGATTTACTTTGTTTTTTTGTTTTTGCAGATGCCGCCGCATCCGCTGTCAGCCGGTCCGCCAGCCGGTCCGGCAGCCGGTCCGTCGGCTGGTACGGCAGTCACGGAAAAGGGGAATTATCTGCAGGCCTTCAGCACGCTCAGCAGATAATTCCAGGTCCGCTCCGTAGAAGATATGGACAGCCGTTCAGACGGCGTATGGACGCCTTCCATGGTCGGTCCGATGGAGACGGCGTCCAGATCCGCGCCCATCTTTCCTGCGAAGAAACCACATTCCAGCCCCGCGTGAACCGCCTCGACGGTAGGCTCTATGCCGTATAACTCCTGATAGACGCTGACGCACGTATCCCGAAGCGGGGAATCCGCCCGATACTCCCATCCCGGATAGTACAGGGAGAATTCCGCTTTGCCACCCAGAGTGCGGCAAAAGCTGTCCAGCCTGCGGCACACGAAATCCTGACGGGATTTTACCGAACTGCGGATGGAATACAGCAGTTCCAAAGCCTCTTCACCCTTCTCTGCCTTATTCAGCTTCATGGCGCCCAGGTTCAGGCTGGTCTCCACCAATCCCTCGATGTCCATGCTCATGTGTATGATGCCGTTTGGCGTGTTCAGCAAAAATCCGATGACCCGTGCCGTGCTGTCTTCATCCAGGGCATCGCCTTCACAGTCTGCACCTGCTTCCACGACAAGGCGGATGTCAGGATCTGTGGCCCTGTACTCGGCCGTCAAAGTCTTCTGCAGCTTCTCCGCGGCAGTCGTCAGCTCTTTGATGCTGCCCGGCACGACGATCTCTGCCTCGCAGGCATTGCAGATCACATTGTCGGCGCTGCCTCCTGCCAGGGCGCGGATCCTGATGTCCGCCGCATCGCCCAGCTCAGATAAAACCCTGCCCATGAGGATATTTGCGTTGGCCCGTTCTTTGTTGATTTCGATGCCCGAATGACCTCCCAGCAGTCCGTCCAGATGCACTTTGCAGCCTTTGCCGGACAACCTTTCTCTGCGGACCGGAATGCTGCAGTTGGCGGTGATGCCGCCGGCGCAGCTGACTGTAATAACGCCCTCGTCTTCTGAATCCATGTTGATCATCCGCTTCGCTTCCAGGCAGCTGACGTCCAGCGCTTCTGCGCCTTCCAGCCCCGTCTCCTCATCTACCGTGAAAACACATTCCAGCTTCGGATGCGGGTATTCGCCGCTGTCCAGTAAGGCCAGCATCATGGCCACGGCGATACCGTTGTCGCCGCCCAACGTGGTTCCGTCCGCCGTCACCCAGTCTCCGTCGACCAGCAGGCGGATGCCCTCCTTTGCCATGTCGATGTCGCAGCCTGCTTCCTTCTCGCAGACCATGTCCATGTGGCCCTGTAGCATGACCGCAGGAGCGTCCTCATAGCCTGCGGACGCATCGCCGAAGATCACCACGTTATTGACTTCGTCCTGCATATAGTTCAGACCCCGGTCCCGGGCAAAGGCCGCAAGGTAGTCGCTGATCTCCTTCGTATGATAGGACCCGTGAGGGATCCCGCAGATCTCCTCAAAAAAATGAAATACCTTTGCAGGTTCCAAAGCTTTCAATACACGCATTGTTCTTCTCCTCTCTGTTATTATCTATGTCATCCCATCCCATCATACCATAGCCGGTCTGCACCGGCCTGACGCCCCATCAGCCGGCTTTTGGACGGCTCAGCCCAGGCTGGCTTTGATGAACTCCCGGAACAAAGGGTGCGCACTGTTCGGTCTGGATTTAAATTCCGGATGATACTGGACTGCGACAAAGAATTTCCGGTCCGGCAGCTCCACGGCTTCCACCAGGCGGCCGTCCGGCGACGTGCCGCTAATCACCATGCCGGCGTCCTCTACGGCCTGGCGGTAATCGTTGTTGAATTCGTACCGGTGTCTGTGCCGCTCCTGGATCAAAGGCTTTCCGTAGGCCTGTTCCAGACGGCTGCCCGCTTTGATGGCGCAAGGATAGGCGCCCAGACGCATGGTTCCTCCCTTCGGTATATTGCCCTGCTGATCCGCCATCAGATCGATGACATTATGGGCGCCCTCCGGTGCGAACTCGCCGGAATCCGCGTCGGCGCAGCCCAGCACATCTCTGGCGAACTCGATGACGGCAGTCTGCATGCCCAGACAGATGCCCAGGTACGGGATATCGTTTTCACGGGCGTATTTTGCCGCCTGGATCTTACCCTCGATGCCCCGGTCACCGAAGCCGCCCGGTACCAAAATGCCGTCCACATCGCCCAGGATGGCTCCGGCGGTTTCTCCGGTCACAGCCTCTGCTTCGATCCATTGGATGGCCACGCACGCGTCGTTCTCAAAACCGCCGTGGCGCAGCGCTTCCGCCACGGACAGATACGCATCATGCAGCTTTACATATTTGCCCACCAGTCCGATGGTCACCTTCCGGCTCCGGTTCTCGATGCGCTTTACCATGTCAATCCATTCTCCCATCTCGCACGGGCCGGCATTGATGCCCAGCTCCCGGCAGACGATCCAGCTGAGGTTGGACTGCTCCAGCATCAGCGGCGCCTGATACAGGATCGGCACCGTCATGTTTTCGATGACACAGTCCTTCTTTACATTGCAGAACAAAGCGATTTTTTCAATGATATCCGGGTCCACCGGCTCGTCCACCCGCATGACGATGATATCAGGAGAAATGCCCACAGAGCGAAGCTCTTTGACCGAATGCTGGGTCGGCTTTGACTTATGCTCGCCGGAGCTTTTGATGTATGGAACCAGCGTCACGTGGATGAAGATGCAGTTCTCCTTGCCCACCTCCAGCGACACCTGGCGGATCGCCTCTAAGAAAGGCTGGCTCTCGATATCGCCTACCGTACCGCCGATCTCCGTGATGACCACG
>CAZGED010000092.1:0-7126 GCA_964525085.1 uncultured Senimuribacter sp. | reverse complement strand
TCTTCCTCGGCCAGCTTAGCCAGCGCAATGCCCATCTTTTCCTGACCGGCTTTAGTCTTCGGCTCGATGGCGATCTCGATGACCGGATCCGGGAATTCCATGGATTCCAGAATGATCTCGTGTTTTTCGTCGCAAAGGGTGTCGCCTGTGGTGGTATCTTTCAGACCTACCGCCGCGGCGATATCACCGGAGTAAACCTTGGTGATCTCCTCTCTCTTGTTGGCGTGCATCTGCAGGATTCTGCCGATTCTGCCCTTTTTGCCCTTTGTCGAGTTGTAGATATAAGAGCCGGAATCCAGGGTACCGGAGTACACTCTGAAGAATGCCAGCTTGCCGACGAACGGGTCCGCCATAATCTTGAATGCCAACGCCGAAAACGGCTCTTCGTCGGACGCGTGTCTCACATCTTCCTCGCCGGTTTCCGGATTGATGCCTTTGATCGGCGGAATATCAATCGGAGACGGCATATAGTCGATCACGGCATCCAGCATCATCTGTACGCCTTTGTTTCTGTAGGCGGATCCGCAAAGCATAGGAACCATTTCGCAGGCGATGGTCTGCTTTCTGATGGTGCTCTTGATTTCCTCTTTGGTCAGTTCCTCGCCTTCCAGGAATTTCATCATCAGCTCTTCGTCGCATTCCGCTACGGATTCGACCAGCTTCTCTCTCCATTCCTCAGCGAGGTCCATCATATTTTCAGGGATGTCGGTAACATCAAATTCCTTACCGAGCTCGTCCTTATAAATCTCTGCTTTCATCTCTACCAGGTCGATAATTCCTACGAACGTATCTTCTGCGCCGATCGGCAGCTGGATAGGAACCGCATTTGCCTTCAGTCTGTCCTTGACCATATCGATAACCCGGAAGTAATCCGCTCCCAGAATATCCATCTTGTTGACGAAAATCATCCTAGGTACGCCGTACTTCTCAGCCTGTCTCCAAACGGTTTCGGACTGAGGCTCTACACCGCCCTTGGCACAGAGCACAGTCACTGCTCCGTCCAGGACTCTCAGGGAACGTTCTACTTCTACTGTAAAGTCAACGTGTCCCGGAGTGTCGATGATGTTGATCCTATGGCCTTTCCATTGTGCGGTAGTTGCAGCAGAGGTAATGGTAATACCACGTTCCTGTTCCTGTTCCATCCAGTCCATCGTAGCGGCACCGTCATGGGTTTCACCGATCTTATGCGTTCTTCCTGTATAGAAAAGGATCCGTTCAGTGGTAGTGGTCTTTCCGGCGTCTATGTGCGCCATGATACCAATATTTCTTGTTTTCTCAAGTGAAAACTGTCTACCAGCCATATTACATTTCCTCCAATGATTCTACAAATATTGAAGAAACCCTGATTACCATCTGAAGTGAGCGAAAGCCTTGTTGGCTTCTGCCATCTTGTGGGTGTCTTCTTTCTTCTTAACAGATGCGCCTGTATTGTTCGCCGCATCCATCAATTCCTTTGCCAGTCTTTCGGACATGGTCTTTTCTCCTCTGAGTCTGGTGTACTTGGTCAGCCATCTCAGACCCAGGGTCTGTCTTCTCTCCGGTCTTACTTCAATCGGAACCTGGTAGTTTGCGCCACCGATTCTTCTTGCTTTTACTTCTAAAACAGGCATGATGTTTTTCATCGCCTTTTCAAATACTTCCAGTGGATCCTCACCGGTTTTCTCTTTGATTTCATCAAAGGCAGTGTAGACGATGTTCTGCGCTACACCTTTCTTTCCGTCCAGCATGATGCTGTTGATCAGCTTTGCTACAACAACACTGCCGTAAACTGGATCCGGAAGTACTTCACGCTTTGGTGTGTTACCTTTTCTTGGCACTTCTCTTCCCTCCTCGCTTGATAATTTCGCGTAAGGCGTTGTTACTGCATTCGTCGCATTCGCTACCGTACTTGAGTACGCGGCGCTTCATGCTCCTCTGCGTGCCTAGCCTTACGCGAAATTCTCTGCGCGAGCACATAATTCTCCGCTCATACGCTTTCCTTTCTCGGCTTTGCATGCTGAGGGGCTGCGCCCTCCTCGCTCTCTCGCGCGCCTTGCATTTCGCAAAATTCTCTGCGCGAAACGACGCTGCAGCTCTTACACAAAATTATCTGCACAATTGCTTCAACTCATTTTGTAATTGCACATCTCTCTTCACCCCGCGGGTTTTACGCGGGATTACTCTGGGCCGCCCGGCAATCAAATAGACGCCCAGTCTTGGTCGGGGGTACTCGACGCGCTGTGACAGGCGCCGCGAGCGCACTCAATACAATCGCTTTCAGCCCGTGCCAGAAAAGCACACAGCCTTAGTATCTATATTAAGGGCTCTTTTCATTCCCGATACATTCTAATTTGTTTTCTGAAGAAATCGACTATTTCTTCTTAGGTCTCTTTGCGCCGTACTTGGAACGGGCCTGGCCTCTGTTGTTAACGCCAGCGGTATCCAGGGTTCCTCTAATGATGTGATATCTTACACCTGGCAGATCCTTAACTCTTCCGCCTCTGATGAGTACAACGCTGTGTTCCTGCAGATTGTGTCCGATACCAGGAATGTATGCTGTAACTTCGATACCATTGGTCAGACGTACTCTGGCAACCTTTCTAAGAGCGGAATTCGGCTTCTTAGGTGTTACTGTCTTAACGGAAGTGCACACGCCTCTTTTCTGCGGTGAGTTTGTGTTGGTTGCGACTCTTCTCAAAGAGTTCATTCCCTTACCGAGAGCAGGAGCTGTAGACTTCTTAACAGAACTGGTTCTGCCCTGACGTACTAATTGATTAATAGTAGGCATTGGTTTCTCCTTTCATTTTAATTGATTCTCACAGCCAAATTGACCCTAAAGAAAATCTAGGGCCAAATTGACTCGAAACTTCATTCAGTTTATCACATTTCTGCCCCGAGTGCAAGCAGAATCTTTTGTGTTATTCAAACTCTACGATCTCAGGTGTCTCGTCTACCAGGACAACGCCTTCGATCTCATCAGGTTCCAGATCCTGCGGTTCCTCCCCCATCTCTATGATGTCGTCGGCAATATCCTCAGGTTCTTCCTCCTCAGCTAAAGCGGCCTCTTCCTGATACCTCTCGTACTCGCGCATGAACTCTTCATTGACGCCGTAGTCCAGAGAGATGTTCTTGTACCGCTTCATGCCGGTACCGGCAGGAATCAGCTTACCGATGATGACGTTCTCCTTCAGTCCCATCAGCCTGTCGGTCTTACCCTTGATCGCTGCGTCGGTCAGGACACGGGTGGTCTCCTGGAAGGACGCTGCGGACAGGAAGGAGCTGGTTGCCAGGGACGCCTTGGTGATACCCAGCAGCATCTGCTTGAACTTAGCAGGCTCCACTCCTCTCTCCAGGGCGGCCTCGTTGGCCTCCTGAATCTCGAACTTACTGTACAGTCCGCCAGGCAACAGGTTTGTATCTCCTGCGTCCTCGATCTTGAACTTGGACAGCATCTGGCTTACGATCACCTCGACGTGCTTGTCGTTGATATCTACACCCTGATTCTTATATACCCTCTGCACTTCCTTCAGCAGGTACTGGTATACGCCCTCTACGCCGTTGATGCGGAGAATATCGTGCGGATTCAGAGGTCCGGCCGTTATGTTGCCGCCTGCCAGGATATAGTCATCCTTCTTGACAGCAAGTCTGGCGCCGTAAGGTACCACGTAGACTTTGTCCTCGCCGCTGTCACCTCTGACCGTGACCTCCGTCTTATTGTCGGTTCTCGGCTGGATGTCGATGACGGTGCCGCTCTCTTCGCAGATCTCGGCAAGGCCCTTCGGCTTTCTGGCTTCGAACAGCTCCTCGACTCTCGGAAGACCGTGGGTGATATCGGAACCCGCAACGCCGCCGGTGTGGAAGGTTCTCATGGTCAGCTGGGTACCCGGCTCACCGATGGACTGTGCCGCCGTGATGCCGACCGCTTCTCCGATGTTGACCTCTTCACCGGTAGCCAGGTTTCTGCCGTAGCACTTGGCGCAGATGCCGATTTTGGAGTGGCAGGTCATGACGGAACGGATCGCCACGGACTCGATGCCGCAGCCTACCACTTCCGCTGCCTGATCGTCACTGATCTCTTCGCCCTGTTCCACGATCACCTCTCCGGTCTGCGGATTGACGATGTCAAGGAGGGCGGTTCTGCCTGCGATACGCTGGTTCAAAGGCTCAATGACTTCTTTGCCGTCGGTGAAAGCTCTGACCTCAACTCCTTCGTCGGTGCCGCAGTCAAACTCTCTGACGATGACATTGTGGGATACGTCCACCAATCTTCTGGTCAGGTATCCGGAGTCAGCGGTACGCAGCGCCGTATCGGCCAGACCCTTACGGGCACCGTTGGATGAAATGAAGTATTCCAGAATGGAAAGTCCTTCACGGAAGTTCGCCTTGATCGGAATTTCTACGGTCTTACCGGTGGCGTTCGCCATCAGACCGCGCATACCGCCGACCTGTCTGATCTGGTTCTTGCTGCCTCGAGCGCCGGAGGTGGCCATGATGTTCAGGTTGTTCTGCGGTTCCAGGGAATCCATCAGAGCGTCCGCGACGTCATCGGTGGTCTTATTCCAGATCTCGATGACCTTGTCATATCTCTCAGAATTGGACATGAGGCCCATTCTGTACGCTTTTTCATATTTGTCTACTTCCTTCTGGGAAGCCGCTACAATCTCCCATTTGTTGTCCGGGATCTTCATGTCGTCGATGCCGATGGTAATCGCCGCCTTTGTGGAATACTTGTAGCCCATGTCTTTGATATAGTCCAGCATGATGACCGTACCGGTGTTTCCATGAGCCTTGTAGCACTTGTCGATGATCACGCCCAGCTTCTTCTTGTCGCAGAGGAAGTCGACTTCCAGAGAATACGGGTCTGTATTTCTGTCTACAAAGCCCAGATCCTGCGGAATCTCCTGATTGTAGATGAATCTTCCAACCGTGGATTCCACCAGGTGTCCTCTCTGGTCGTTTTTATCCTTAAACATCCTCACTCTGACCTTAGCGTGAATATCGATGACATCGTCCTGATAGGCCATGAGCATTTCGTCCAGGTCGGTGAAGACCTTGCCGTCGCCTCTCTCAGGCACTCTCTCATAGCCCTCTGCCCGGTGGGCATCGGACGCCTTTTTGTCGTTGAACTCATCTTTGTCGTAGGAAACCTTCTCTTTGCCGTCGACGAGTTCCACCTTCTTGCAGGTGCCCGGATAGGTCAGATAGTACGCACCGAGGATCATATCCTGGGTCGGCGTCGTGATCGGAGAACCGTCCTTTGGCGCCAGAATGTTGTTGACAGACAGCATCAGGAATCTGGCTTCGGCCTGAGCTTCCACGGACAAAGGCAGATGGACAGCCATCTGGTCTCCGTCAAAGTCGGCGTTGAAAGCGGTACAAACCAGCGGATGCAGCTTGATCGCCTTACCCTCTACCAGTACCGGCTCAAAGGCCTGGATACCCAGTCTGTGCAGCGTCGGCGCACGGTTCAGCATGACCGGATGCTCTTTGATGACGCCTTCCAGCACATCCCAGACCTCCGGACGAACCTTTTCGACCATTCTCTTGGCGTTTTTGATGTTGTGAGCGTAGCCCTGTTCCACCAGCTCCTTCATGATGAACGGCTTGAACAGCTCCAGGGCCATCTTCTTCGGCAGGCCACACTGATAGAACTTCAGTTCCGGTCCTACGACGATGACAGAACGGCCGGAGTAGTCTACCCGCTTGCCCAGCAGGTTCTGTCTGAATCTTCCCTGCTTGCCCTTCAGCATGTCGGACAAGGATTTCAGAGGACGGGAGCCGGGACCCGTTACCGGTCTGCCCCTTCTTCCGTTATCGATCAGGGAATCCACGGCTTCCTGCAGCATCCTCTTCTCGTTTCTTACGATGATATCAGGCGCGCCCAGCTCCAGCAGCCTGTTCAGACGGTTGTTTCGGTTGATCACCCTTCTGTACAGGTCGTTCAGGTCGGAAGTGGCAAATCTGCCGCCGTCCAGCTGCACCATAGGACGCAGATCCGGCGGAATGACAGGAATGACCTCCAAAACCATCCACTCAGGACGGTTGCCGGAAAGTCTCAGGGCCTCTACGACCTCCAGACGTCTGACGATTCTGATTTTCTTCTGGCCGCTGGCGCCTCTCAGCTTCTCACGCAAGTCGGCGGACATGGCGTCCAGATCGATCTGAGCCAGGAGCTCTCTCACCGCTTCCGCGCCCATGGCGGCCTTGAAGCCGTTGCCGTATTTGTCCTTCGCCTCTCTGTACTGCATCTCCGTCAGGATTTCCTTATATCCCAGATCGGTTTCACCAGGATCGGTGACGATATAGGCTGCGAAGTACAGGACCTTTTCCAGGTTTCTCGGCGTAATGTCCAGAATCAAACCCATTCTGGAAGGGATTCCTTTGAAATACCAGATATGGGATACCGGAGCGGCCAGCTTGATGTGGCCCATGCGCTCACGTCTTACCTTCGCCTTGGTCACCTCTACGCCGCAGCGGTCGCAGACGATGCCCTTATATCTGATTCTCTTGTACTTACCGCAGTGACACTCCCAGTCTTTGGTAGGGCCAAAAATCCTTTCACAGTAAAGGCCATCTTTTTCCGGCTTCAAGGTTCTGTAGTTGATGGTCTCCGGCTTGGTTACTTCGCCGTGGGACCACTCCAGAATCTTTTCCGTAGAAGCCAACTTGATCTGTAATGATTCAAAATTGTTCAATTCAAAGTTGTTTGCGGTTCTATTTACATTCTCAGTCAAAGATGTTCTCCCCTTTCCTATCATAACTCATCATCTGCAAAGTTACTCGTCATCATATCGTCATCATCGGGGGTCTCTTCGGTAAATCCCTCTGCAAATAATTTTTCTTCACTTTCTTCCAGCTCTGTATCTACTTCCATGATTCCGTCGATGCCGGAAACGTCGTCATATTCAGAGACTTCTTTGATCTGTATTTCTTCGTTGTCCTCGGTCAGCACTCTGACGTCCAGGGCAAGGGACTGCATCTCTTTGATCAGCACCTTGAAGGATTCCGGAATGCCCGGCTCAGGAATGTTCTCGCCTTTGACGATGGCCTCGTAGGTCTGTACTCTTCCCACGATGTCGTCGGACTTGACGGTCAGAATCTCCTGCAGGGTGTACGCGGCGCCGTAGGCTTCCAGCGCCCACACCTC
>CAZGED010000091.1:0-7181 GCA_964525085.1 uncultured Senimuribacter sp. | reverse complement strand
TGCCAATCTCCAGTCCGGCTGATTTTTGTCAAAAAATCAATTAATGTTGCGCGTTCTTCATCGTTTTCCAGATAAAATCGTTTTTTATATTACAAAAAAAGGATTTTATTACATAATAATACATAAATCTGGCAACATTCCGCTGATTTTTGACAAAAATCAGCCGGTTTTAGTGTTTTGAAGCCCTGATTGGAAGGTAACGCGCAACATTTGCCCCAAAAATCAAAAAAAGTTGCTGACTCGACTGCCCTATGTCCCATGTGTTCAGACTCCGTTCAAATACTTGTCTATGTTTTTCGTGCGTAGGTCCTGCTGCTGTGCCCAGAGCCTGTTGCGTCTGTACCAGAGCCCCAGAGCCGGCGCCTGTTTTCGAAAAACATGGTAAATGCTGCGCCTTTGACCGGAACTTGCCTATGGAAATATGTGCGCGGGCTGATTTTCATAGGGCCGCATTCTTTTCTTAACGCTGCATTCCCGCCGCGATCTGCTCTTTGGAAACCCTTACTTCACCTAATTTGGGAAGCACGAGCAGTTCTATATTCTGCCTGATGACCGCACTGCTGAAGCTCCCCTTGTTATCATCCATTGTCAGGATCAGGCTGTCTCCGATGACAAAACCGTTCTTCTGATAAAGATTCAATTTCTGAGCGGTTTTCCAGCAATACTCCGGATCGCTGAGCAAACCCAGATGTTCCCAGAGGATCCGCCTGCCCCCAGGCAGCAGGATCGTAAAATCCGGATACACACGATGGATTCCTTCAATACCTATACGGTACATAAACTCTTCTTCATAGTGAAACGGTATACCGTATGCCAAAAGCGTATTTGCTAAAATCTGCTCTGACTTAGAGCGCACTAATTCACCGTAATCGGTCTCGTGAATATGACTGCCTGGTTGGAACGGCGCTTTTCTATACGCCTTTTTTAATCTGGCGTCCATGACCGACTGCCGCCTGTCACGCAGAACTTTCTGATACTGCGGTCCCAATTCCTCTAGGACCGCTTCCAAAGAGGCATCCTCAAATCCATCATACAGGCGATATAGCAATTTCAAATTGGATCTCGCCTTTTTCGCGATCTTCTTCTGTACCGCTTTTTCCGTGAGCTGCAGCACCAGCTTCTCGTCCTCTGTAATGCATTTTTGTCTGCGTTTTCGACAGCCCCCATTATCCTCATATTCGTTGAGGAAATACGTCTCCCCTTTGGATCTCTTCCGGATAGTTAAGGATCCCGGCGGAGCGGTCTCCAACTGCCGCAGGCTGCCTGCCAGCTGCTGCTCTTCTCTTTTAATTTCCAATGCCAATTGATCAAAAAAACGATCTTTCATTTCAGTGCCCCCTTACTTCAACACATTTCGCCTTAATGGAAAAGCTAAAAAAGTAAATTATTTCTATATCTTTTTTAATGTTACATCTTTTCCATATTGATGTCAATATTTATTTCCATCTTCTGGCTTTTTAGTCAAAAAGAAGGCACAAGGGAATCACAGTTTCCAACGCACGCATGTCTTCTGTAAGAAACGGCACTTCAGCGTGAACAAGGCATCACAGCGGCATCCACGTTTCGCAGGTATGGCAAAGCCGCTGTATCTCCTGGACGAACACGGACGAATGATATCCGTCGGCCACCGCGTGGTTGACGAAGAGGGAAAACGGGAGCATGTATTTTTCGCCGTCAAAGTCGTATCTGCCGAAGGTGATCACAGGGAAGTACATGGGGCTGGGTCCCGGCGTATCGTGACCGATTCCCGTAAAATGGATCCACGGCACGCAGGAGACCGGCGTATAGGCGTCCGGCCGGTCCGGCTTCCCTTTGATGCCCTTTACATCTTTGTACTGCTCCATGTCGCTTATCACAGCGCAATAGAACCGGTCAAAATCCGGATCGTATGCGGTCCAGATGTCGGAAAAGGTCTTGTCGTCCTCGTGAAAAATGGTATAGGACGGGTGGCATACGTCGTAATAGCCCAGGGCGCCCTCCTGATCCAGCGCCATTCGCATAGCCTCATTACTGTTTACCGCCCGCATGATGACATAGATCATGGACGGGTAGAACCGGAGCCCCCGGGTCCGGCAGCCTTCCACCAGCCTGGTCACATCGATCTCCACGTTGAGCTGGTAGCTGGTTTTGATCTTCTCCGAATAGTATTGATAATGCTCCCTGCGGGGCCAGGTTTCCATGTCGATCTTATGAAATGTCATATGAGTTCCTCACTTCCTTATTGCTTTTATTATAACGCAAACCTGCCATCTTCAAAAGGGGCAATTCTCATTTTATACCGTCACAAAACCCGGTCCCCTTTCATAGTATAGAGTATCTTACTGTGAAAGGGGTTTTATTTTGAATAGCAGAAGAGAGCCTTATATCGGCATGCCGATCGTTCTGGGCGAGTACGAGTCTGCCCTTTGCGCAAATCCTGCCGACAGACCGCAGCGGCCGAAGCCGCCTCAGGGATCAAAACCGCCGCAGATGCCGCCGCAAAATCCAATGCCGCCGCAGACATCGAACCACCAGTCTATGGTCGTCGGCATGGCCTACGTGCCTTGGCAGAAGTGGCAGCAGCCTTATGATTACGAAAAAGGATTCCAGGCGGGAACCATCTTCCCTGACCTGAATCTTCCGTTCTCAGGATATCGGGGAGGTATGGGAAAATGACGAGAGAAGAAGCATTGAGACAGGTCCAGATCTATGCCTTTGCCCTGAAGGACACAGAGCTGTTCCTCGACACCCACCCGTCAAACGAAAGCGCTTTGGCCTTCTACGGCGATACCAGAGAAAAATACTGGGAAGCCGTAAAGACTTACGAAGCGCAGTTTGGCCCGCTAAGAGCCGCCGCCACAGAGATAGAAAATGGATGGTCCTGGGTGGATACCCCGTGGCCATGGGAAATGGAGGAATAGTATGTGGACTTATGAGAAAACCTTGCAATACCCTGTAAAGATCAAAAATCCAAATCCGGCCATGGCCAAGTTCATCATAAGCCAATACGGCGGGCCTGACGGTGAGATCGGTGCTTCGCTGCGGTACCTGTCCCAGCGGTATTCCATGCCGTATCGCAAGGTCGCAGGCGTACTGACCGACATCGGCAGCGAGGAGATGGGCCACTTTGAGATGGTGGCCGCCATCGTGCATCAGCTGACCAGAAACATGACCATGGAGCAGATCAAAGAAGCGGGCTTTCAGGAGTATTTCGTCGACCACACCTCTGGGGTTTACGCCCAGGCCGCGGCAGGCTTCCCCTTTGACGCCCTGTGCTTCGCGTCAAAAGGCGACGCCATCACCGATTTGGTAGAAGACATGGCCGCCGAGCAAAAGGCCCGCACCACCTACGACAACATTCTGCGCATGGTGGACGATCCGGACGTCATCGATCCGATACGCTTTCTGAGACAGCGGGAAATCGTGCATTTTCAGCGGTTCGGAGAAGCGCTCAGAATCGTGCAGGATCATCTGGACTCCCGGAACTTCTACGCCTTTAACCCGGAATTCGACCGGAGATAGAGATAGGCCGCGCCGACAGTTTCATCAAAAGGTGTGCCGCCGGCAAAGCCATCTACAAAAAACATCGCCGAAGCCAGCTGTTCTTTCAGCTGCGGCGATGTTTTTCCGTTTCCATATTAACACGTTCCCTTCACTCTTTTTCTTTGGGCCCGTTTCCGGCGGCGCCCTCCAGGGCCTTCAATATCTCCCGGCAGGCGAGCATCTGCGCGTAGCTGGAAACCGCCAGCTGCAGCGCCTGCTGGGCCAGCCTCTCCTCATCGGCATCGACATCGATACTCTCCGCGACCTGGCTGAAAGCCGTATCCAGGGTCTCCTTGTAATTCCTGTAGAAGTCCTCGATCTCCCGATGCTCCATCTGGCTGCGGAGCAAAACGCCGGTCTCTCCCACGCTGATCACCTGCTTTAAAAGGCAGATCGCCGTCAGATAGCCGATGTGCTCCCTGCTGTATCTCTTCCCCTTTGCCCTCGGCAGCAGGCCGCTTTTGATGTAGTTGTTGATCATGGCCGGCGTCAGGTTTTCATCGCCGGCAGGGGCCAGCCCGATGTGCTGCCGTCCCATATAGCTGATCACCTGATCCATATACAGGTCGATATCGGGAATCCGCTCCCATTCCTCCGGCCGAGACGAAGTCAGCCGGTCCCGTAGCTCTCCTATCTGACCGCGAAGATCCTTCTCCTCCGCCGCCATATCCGTGAGAGCTTCGGCCTTTTCCTTTTTTGTGTGCTTCTCCATAGTGTTCTTATCCATCGCGCGCTTGTCCATAAAATCCGTCCTAAGATTCCTGTATTTCGCCGCGGTTTACAGAGATCCGCGGTGTTTCGCAAATCCGGCGGCCGACGGCCGGAATAACCGGTCAGAATGGCCGGCCAAAATAACCGGCAAAGACATTATATACCCTCTTCACATTTTTTGCAATGGCATATTGACATTTCGCGAACCGCGAAATATAATATTGAATATCATATTTCGCAATAAGCAAAATGCGAAGTAGCGCCTGTCCACGGCGCGGCGGAGGTGCCCGTGAAGCGATCATGAAGAGCTGAAGCGCCTATGAAGCGATCCGGGCGCGGCCTTCCTTTTATTGGGGCGCGGCTCTTTAAACAGCCCGCTGCGGGCCGCTTTGCTGAACACATCATGGAAGCATAGGGAAATGTCTCCAAAGCCGATATTTCCTATGTATATAAAAGCGAAAAGCCGGTGTCATGACCGGCCTTTCGAGTCAGTGCCCAGATCTTCCAAGGACTTGAATTGATACCCTTCTTCTTTCCATTTGGTTATCAGCTCCTGGAGAACCTGGGCATTTGTCTTTGATGTGGAATGAAGCAGTATGATCGCTCCATTGTGGGTCCGGGGCAGCAGCTTCGACAGCGCCTCCTCTCTGGACGGCTGCTGATCTACGTACCAGTCCACGTAGGCCAGGCTCCAAAACGCCGTCTGATACCCCATTTCCTGTGCCATCTGCAGGTTGGCGAAGCTGAACTTTCCCTGGGGCGGCCGGTAGAATTTCTTCATTTTTTTCCCCGTAGCTTCCTTATAGAGCTTTTCTACCTGTTCCAGCTGCTGACGAAAAGCGTCCTCGTCCATAATGGCGGACATATCCGGGTGGTCCATGGTATGGTTGCCGACGATGTGGCCTTCCGCTTCCATCCTCTTCACCAGTTCCGGATTCTGCTCGATATAGGTCCCTACCACGAAAAACGCCGCCGGTACCTTTTCTTTTTTCAAAACGTCCAGAATCTCCGGCGTATATCCGTTCTCGTAGCCTGCGTCAAAGGTCAGATACAGCACCTTTTCATCCTCAGCGCCACAGTAGTACGCGTCGTATTCAGCCAATTCTTCGGAAGAAGCGTTTCCGACCGGCCTCTGTCCATCTTGCTGAAAGGACAGCCCCCAGTTGGTCACCTCCGTGCTGGCAGCCGTTCCGACAGACACCGCCTCTGTCTGTCCGCCGCCCGGATTTTCCCCGGTCTGCTCCTGCCCCATATAGCCCGGCTGAATCATCCGGTAGCCCGCCGCCAAACCTACGGCAAGGACTGCCGCCAGCGCGCCTGTTCCGGCCTTTTTCAGTTTTTTCTTATTCAAAATCATAAACATGGTAGAGTATATGCGCCCCTGCCATGTTCTATGCCGGTGATTCCTGCTTTCCCATCAAAGGGTTTCCAGCTTCGCCTTAAAGGAAATGGACCGGGGCGTGTCCACGGCGTCAAACTGAATGACATGGGCTTTTTTGGCCAGATCCACATCCAGCACGGTGCCCTCGCCGAAGATTATATGCTTCACCCTCTGCCCCGGCTCAAAGGCCGCGGAGCTTTCCGCGCCGTCCAGCCATGTCTCAGAAAAGCGGACGTAATCCTTCGTCGCCTTGATCAAAGTTTCCTGTGGTGGTCTGACAACGTGGAGCAGCTTCTGGCCGACGTCCAGAATAAAACGGGACGGATATCTGGGCGACCCATCCAGATTCCTTCCTTCCGATTCCGTCAGGTACAGGCTTTTCTGCGCCCGCGTCATGGCGACAAAGGCCAGCCGCCGTTCCTCCTCCATGGCAGGAAGCGTCCGCACTTTTCTGGACGGAAAGATGCCTTCGTTCATGCCGCAGAGAAAGACGTGGGGAAATTCCAGTCCCTTTGCCGCGTGCACCGTCATCAGCTTCACCTTATCGCTGCCACCGCTGTCCGCATCACGGTTGGCGAACATGGCTACATGGGTCAGGTAATGCTCCAGATGGCTTTCCTCCCCGCAGTTGGTCTCGTACTCGAAAATGGACTGCTTCAGCTCCGCCAGATTATCCAGCCGTTCCTGGCTGCCCTCAGTGCGCAGCATGGCCTCGTAGCCGCTGTCGTCCAGCAAAGCGGACAGCAGTTCCGAGATCTGGCGCTGGCTGTAATTTTCAGCGTACCGCTCCACCAGAGATACCAGCGCCTTCGCCTTTGTTCCCCGGAAGATCTCCTCATCCAGCGTATTGCAAAGGGCCTGGTACAGAGAACAGCCCCGGCCTTCCGCATACTCCTTGAGAAACTTCATCCGCCTCTGCCCCAGATTTCTCCTGGGCACGTTGGCAACCCGCAGAAAGGACAGATCGTCCTGAAAGGCGATCAGCCGAAGATAGGACAGCGCGTCCTTGATCTCCGCCCGTCCGAAAAACGGAACGCCGCTGTAGATCGTATACGGAATCTCCGCCTTCAGCAGCGCCTCTTCCACAGTCCGCGTCACGTAATGGGCCCGATAAAGAACGGCTATGTCCCTGTACGCCGTACCGGATTCATGGAGCTCTTTGATCCGCTCTCCGATCCACGAAGACTCTGCCTCCGCGTTTTCACCGAAATAGCAAACCACCGGTTCCCCGTCCTCCAGGGTCGGGATCAAAGTCTTCCTGACCCGGTTCCTGTTTTTTTCTATGAGCGTATTGGCCGCCTCCAGGATCTGCGGTGTTGAACGGTAATTCTCCATCATCATAATTGTTTTGACATGAGAAAAATTACTGTCAAAATGAAGCAGATATTTTACAGATGCCCCTCTCCATGTGTAAATTGTCTGGTCCGGGTCACCCACAATAAACAAATTTTTATGATAAGCGCACAACACGCACATAAGCTGATACTGCAGCCTGTCGATATCCTGAAACTCATCAATCATTATGTATTCCAGACGCCTCTGCCATTTTAGCTTTATATCCTCATTC